>NZ_JAHIBY010000005.1:0-265124 GCF_024151445.1 Acinetobacter sp. UC24323
CGCTGAACAGTTCAACGTCAATCGTGCAGATCAGGACCAGTTTGCCTTGGTGAGCCAACAACGCACCGCAAGCGCGCAAGCCAAAGGCTTTTTTTCTAAAGAAATCGTGGCGGTTGAAATCCCTCAGCGTAAGGGCGATGCTGTTGTGATTGATACCGATGAGCATCCACGTGCATCAACCACCCTTGAAGGTTTAAGCAAACTTAAACCTGTAGTTAAAGCAGAGGGTACGGTCACTGCGGGGAATGCTTCAGGCATTAATGATGGTGCAGCGGCTCTGCTGATAGCTTCTGATGATGCAGTTCAGGCTTACAACTTAAAACCGCGTGCCAAGATCATTGCTTCAACAGCCGTAGGTGTAGAACCACGCATTATGGGTTTTGCCCCAGCACCAGCGATTAAAAAATTACTTAAACAAGCCAACCTGACTTTAGATCAGATGGATGTAATTGAGCTGAACGAAGCCTTTGCTGCACAGGCTTTGGCCGTTACCCGTGATTTAGGCTTACCAGATGATTCTAACAAGGTAAATCCAAACGGTGGAGCAATTGCTTTAGGTCATCCGCTTGGTGCATCAGGTGCACGCCTTGTGACGACAGCCTTAAACCAGCTTGAAGAAACAGGTGGTCGTTATGCCTTATGTTCAATGTGTATTGGTGTGGGTCAAGGCATCGCATTGATTATTGAACGTGTTCAAGCACTTTAAGGAGAAAGAAATGCCATCTTTTCAATCTGCCGATGCACAAATCAACTATCAAACTTTTGGTGAGCCATCTTCCCCTGCTCTGGTGTTTTCCAATTCTTTGGGCACTAACTACGGTATGTGGCAAAAACAGTTTAATGAGTTAAAAGATCAATTTTTTGTGATCTGCTATGACACTCGTGGTCACGGTTCATCCTCTACACCTAATGGTCCATACACTGTAGAGCAATTAGGTGAAGATGTTGTTCGTTTACTTGACCACCTGAATGTTAGCAAAGCTGCTTTTTGTGGTATTTCAATGGGTGGTTTAACAGGTCAATGGCTGGCGATTCACTACCCTAACCGTTTTAGTCATGTGGTTGTGGCAAATACTGCTGCTAAAATTGGACAAGAACAAGCATGGCTTGACCGTGCAAAATTAGTACGTGAGCAAGGTTTACAGCCAATCGCAGCCACAGCAGCTTCGCGATGGTTTACAGATCCCTTTATCCAAAGTCATACTTCAATTGTCAACAGCCTGTGTAACGACTTAAGTGCTGGCAGCGCAATGGGCTATGCCAATTGTTGTGAGGCTTTGGCTAAAGCGGATGTCCGTGAGCAGTTAAAAGACATCAAAATTCCTGTATTGGTGATTGCTGGAACCCAAGACCCTGTAACGACTGTTGCAGATGGTGAGTTTATGCAGCAACGCATTCCACAAACACAACTTGCAGAGATAGACGCTTCTCATATTTCCAATGTAGAACAACCCGAAGCTTTTAATAAAATTTTAAAAGATTTTTTATTAGGTTAATTTTAATGATTCAAAAAAATGGCCTATATAGGCCATTTTTTATATCTCGTAGAAACTTAGTACCGAATCATGACCGATTTTAATTCGGTGTAATCTTCAATAAAGGCATCTGAAAACTCTCTACCAATTCCTGAAGCTTTCACCCCACCAAATGGCACTGATGGGTCTAAGAACGTATGCATATTCACCCATAAGGTCCCTGCTTCAATCTTAGGAATTAAACGTAAAGCTTTAGACAAATCATTTGTCCAGATACTTGCGGTTAAACCAAAGCGCGACTGGTTCATCAGTTGAATGAGCTCTTCATCAGTTTCGAATGGCATTACCCCGACCACTGGACCAAAAGTTTCCTCTGAAAATAAAGGATCATCCGTATTTTTAAAGGAAATTAAAGTCGGCTGTACAAAATACCCTGTCTGACCTAGAGTCTCACCCCCTGCAATAATTTGGTTGTTGGCTTTTGCCATATCTAAATAATATTTTACTTTATTAAAATGTGGCTGATTAGAGAGTGGGCCAAACATACTTCCCTCATCCATGGCCGAACCAATTTTGAAACTAGAGAGTGCTTTCGAGAGTTTATCAACTAGTTCATCATATTTTTTACGGTGTACAAAAAAACGCTCTGGGGATGCACAAACTTGACCCTGATGCACAAAAGTTGCTTGCAACAAAGTCGGTAAAATCTCATCAATATTTGCATCTGCCAAAACAGCTATGGCATTTTTACCGCCCAATTCTAGACTTACCCGAGTTAAATCACTGCTCATCGCAAGTTTACCGATGGCGATACCTGTTGGTACTGAACCTGTAAACGAAACTTTCTTAACGAGGGGAGATTCAATTAAATATTGCCCTGTATCGCCCTTACCTGTCACTACATTAATTACACCGGCTGGAATACCTGCCTCAATCGCAAGTTCAGCTAAACGTAATAAAGATAAGCTGGCAAACTCACTTGGTTTAAGCACAATGGTACAACCAGTGGTTAAAGCTGAACCGATTTTCCAAACGCCAATCATCAGTGAGAAATTCCAAGGCACAATCCCTGCAACCACACCTACTGGTTGCCTTAAAGTAAAGGCCGTATATTTTTCTCCTTGCATAGAAGGAATAGAGGGTTGCATGGTTTGACCATTAATTTTGGTTGCCCACCCTGCAAAATATCTTAAGAAAATAACGGATTGTGCGACCTCAAGATGACGGGAAATATTGATAAGTTTTCCGGTAGACAACGTCTCGAGCTGTGCAAGTTCTTCACCATGTTGTTCAATTAAATCTGCCAACTTATTTAGTTTAACGCCACGTTCATACGGTGTAGTTTCAGCCCAAGCATTTTGAAAAGCATGTTCAGCACTTTTGACGGCGCTTTCGACATCGTGTTGACTACCAATACTAATTTGAGCAACCACTTGTTCAGTAGATGGATTCACTATTTCCACTTTATCTAAAAGCTCGGCAACAACTAACTTTCCATCAATAAAATGTCCATGTTGACGTGCCATAAATTGCTGTACGCTTTGTAAAATCTTAACTTCACTCATTTTTTTATTTCTCTCAATTCATTTAAAAGGATTTATTAATAGATGTATTGCAAAATTAACTGCGCATAGACATTGGTTTTGTCATCGTAGTTTTGAGTACCGCCACTATGGATATCGTGTTTTGGTTTATAAAGCCCCACCAAAGGAATCACGTTGAATTTTTTATTAACTGACCAGACCGAAAAGACATCCAGCTCATGTCCATCTACATTAGTTAAAGACTTATTTACTGTTTTGAACTTATAGGCCAAAGCACCCAACATAAAATTTTCTTTCAAGTTCATCATGTAAGAAACTTGATGAATATTTGCATTTTTATTGAATGGTCCAGCATAGTTTCCGGCAACTTCGCCTTGAAACCATGTACCAAAGCCGACGGTATTTCCATAAAACATAGGGTCGTATTGGTCTGAAAAATGACTAAAACGGTAGCCTAATGAAGGCGTATATTTTGAAGATAAAAAGTTATAGTTCAGCGCTAAGTAGCCAGCATTTTCTTGGCCATCTTTTTTATCTTGAACTACAAACTCAGTTTTAACTTGTATCTCTGGTAAAGGTTGATAATTCAAACGTAAAGCATAATTTTTAAGATCTTCGCGCCCTGAAACGTGTTCAGCATCTTCAAGGTCTAATACATTTAAGTAAGTAAACCCAACGCCCTTATCTTTAAGCTGATACATCAGATCAGTCACAAAGAGTTCTGGGGAAAATTGTGCTTTATTATCTGACTTTAAATAAGCCATCTTTAGCGTTGTATTCTCTTGCGGTTTGTACTGAAGCAAACTTGTAAAATCAAAGCTTCGACGGGCTGCCAGATAATATGCGCCGCCCCGATCGAGTGCACCATCCGCCGGCACTTTACCGAGGTTTAATGCATCACCCGCGATAAAGAACCCGTCACCAATCATGATATTTTGTCGACCGATACTTAAATCATAAGTCGTCAACTCATCTTTATTGGTGCCATCTTTAAAGCCAATGACCCATTCATTTATATCTGTTTTACGTTCTTTGCCATTACTATTTTGGCCGGCATCACCATCACCAAATGTTGCCGAGCTAATACCGCTCAAGCTTGCATAGAGTTGATTGTTTTTAAAGGTATATTGCCCTTTAGCACCATATTTAAGATGGCCTTCTTGCCAATTGATTCTTTCATCCTCTAGGTTTTCACCGTTATAGCTTTTACCACTACTAAAAGCCCCAAAAGTTGCTTCAAAAGTTGGCTTAATTTCAAGCTCACCAGCATGCACAGTTGAAAAAAATGAGACAAAGAGAGTCCCTCTCATAACCTGAGAAAATAAATTTTTCATTTAGAAATTCCTTTTGCGAACGGCCTAAACGTGCTCACGTATGGGTAACTTATTCGTTACCCATCCTCGTTCATGTTTGTCTTTAGTGATGGTCGTGCTGCGTGCTTTGCTCTTCTTCACCCAAGTTTAAAGTCGGGGTGTTGTCAAAGAAGTTCCAAGGTTTGATTAGGGTATAAACCCATTCTGTCGGCATAATTGGCCATTCTTCAGCACGTGCCACATGGGTTGTGCCTGTTGTCATCCACACCACAAGGTCTTTATTTTCAATATTTTCGTTGTTACCAATGAACTGTCCTAACCCTGTATCATGAGTCGAACGGTTTGAATATTTCCCTTCAGGATAGCGTTCGTCTGGATTGTATTGAGTCACCCAAATTTGCTTATCCATAAAGTTCAAACGTTTAAATAACCATTCATCTTTAGAAAAATTAGCTCCTTTCGCCACAGGGTGTGTTCCACCTGCAAACGGAATCAATTGGTAAGAAACCGGATTACCTAATTTATTTTCCTTATTGAAATTAGACAGTAATCGAATGGTAGATGGATCAAATTTTTCAGCCGCATTTTGCTCATTGGTAATGACTTTACTATCGATTTGCATCGTGCTTGTACGAACCCCACCTTTGTCATTGGCTTTCACTACAGGGTCCATATGCATAAAGCTGTTATTTTCCCCATCTACGTCCATGTCTAAGCGGAAGTTATAGATGTGCTGATGCGTTGTACCCACAATATTATGGTCAATTAAAGTTCCATATTTGGTGTCTTCTTTGGCAGTACTGTCATGCATGGTGCGTGCTTTAACACCTTTAACAGCTTCAATACCCGTTGCACCCGCATTAATTCCAATTACACCATTTTGGGAAAATACCCAGTCAAACATGTAATCGTAGTTTCCAACCGTACTAATCCAGCGTACGACAAGTTCACGGCGTGCTTCACTGGCATCCTGATTGCCAAAAATTTCGTGATGTTTATATTCAGGCCCTGCATAACGTTCAAATACAGCAATGGCATTTGGAATTACTTGTGGTTGGCCTTTGTAATCTGCAATCACGGCATCAAGTAAAACAGCGTTGTCGGGTGCATCTGTTCCCGGAATAATAGATGAGGTAAGTGTACCCATACCATATTCGCCAGAGTCTAAATAAGATTTGAAGTACCATCCAATATCAGGGTCACCATATGGAACCACCATTCCACCCAAGTTACCTTCATACATGACTTTCCGCTTTACGCCTTTATCTTTGTAAGTCACTGTTGAAAGCTGTAAGCCAACACGAGAATCTAACGCCACATGCAAACACCAGTTCCCCCAATGTATGGTTTGACCGGTAATGCTAAAGTTCTTACCCTCAGGTTCAGTAATATTGAGTGGTTTTAGCTTACTTGCTACGGGCTTATTCGACATATAAGGTCGATTTGCCATTGGCACAGGAATGATCGCACCTTCTTCAATCTTGATAATTTTTTCTTTATCTAAATCGACTACAGCAACTAGGTTCTCAATAGGATGCGCCCAATAGTTGCCATCGCCGACATCGAGATAAGCGACGACTTTTAATATATTGAGTTGTTTATCCAGACCATCTTTACCGCCAAAATATCCAACAGTTAGCGGAGTAGCGATCACTTTCTTCACATCGGTAATGCCGCGTTTGCGTAACGCGTCTTGATATTCTTTACTCGTCTCAATTACGCGCTGTACGGCTTCAAAATTATCGAGCAAAACCATACCGTGAGTATCTTTAAGTACATTCCATTTTGTGACTTGTTGAGTATTAAGATTAACTTCACCTTCAATCGCTTGATTGCCCTTTAATAAAATAAATGAGGCAATACGATCTTCTTTAAAATCTTTATGATTAATAAAGTAATCCCATACTTTGGCTTTTTCAGGTTCTTTAAGCTTTAACTCGGCAAAACGCATATTTTTATAAGCGTATTTCGAGCGGTTAATCACATCAAATGTCTTTTTAATTTCATCGGAATTTAAGCTATTGAGTGGATGAAACGTATTTTCAATTTTAAAGGTTTGATCTAACCCAGACTGGAAGACTTCGTTAAAAAAATCTTTTCCAATAACAGGTTTACCATCTTTAATTAATAACGGGACACTGAGTTTTAAAGGTTTGCCATTCACTAAAACCTGATTTGAGTTTGGCTTGGCTCTCACCACTATAGAGCCTTTGGTAATTGTATAGGTATTGGTAAAGTCATCTTTAACAACTTTAGCGCCTTGCTCACTCATGTTCTGATAAAGTGAGACCATGTCGGCCTTTGCACCATGAGCAAACGCTTGAGTATTGAGTCCCCAAAAGCTTGCAGCGATTGATAAGTTAAGTGCCAGTATTTTTTGTATGTCATTCAATAATCGTTGTTTACGCATTGGTTTCATCCTTTTCATCTATCCCTGAACTATCTGAATCAGACAGTTAAAATGCACTTTCCTGTGAGTGAAATTCATTAGACCAACTTAATAGTTCTATGGTTATTAAGCTTATCTAACCTGCTCTAATGAATTTAATTTCAACACAGTTACATAGGGCTAGCTTGTTCAAGAATGACGTCGAATTTGTCTAAAAATGACATTAAAAGAAGAAATATTTAAACCGACATACCCTCTCTAAACTCTTTAGGAGAGATACCATATGTTTTTTTAAAGATCTTTGAAAAATGAGCACCGTCCCAGAAACCCCACTTCAAGGCAATTTGGGTAATTGAACTCTGTTTGTTCTTTTTATCAAGTAAATCCGCTTTGACTTTTTCTAGACGCTTAAGCTGTATATATTTGTTAATAGATAAATTTTCTTGAAGGAACAAACGGTAGAGATGTCGTAGTGATACCCCAATATGCTCTGCAATTAATTTAGGTGTTAAATCTGGTTTTGCTAAGTTCTCTATAATAAAACGCTCGGCTTCTTCCATCAGGTTATTGGAGCTATGAACATTTTTATAATTGATTGTGGGTTTGATTAAAGCAATCAGCGCATCTTCAAAAGCATTACCATCTTCCGTTGCATACCAAAGTTTGATGTTTTCAGCAGACATATTTTTCAAAATATTCTTGAGTAAAAAACCACTCATATTTTGAGTAATCAGTTTTCCAAAATATTCAGTACTAATATTTTCTTTAAGTAATTTTTCACGCGACAGGTGCACTGAAATCTGGCTTACCAAACCTTGCGGGTACATCGAAATTGTTTCGACTGGGTCGACCAAGACAATATCGCCTTCATTTAGGCTTAAGGTTTCATTTTTATACTCGAGCAGCATTTTTCCCGAATACTGCAAAATCAAAAAACAAAAACGATTATTTACTCGATCTATTTCATCGGCTTTTCGGACAATTTTATTGGCATTGTTTTTGATAAAAGCAATTTCGGTATCGCCCAATAAAAAGCACTGAACCTCACCAATGAATAAATTACGGGTTCCATCAAAATCGGTTTCAAAATTGCCGCACACATTTTTAATATGGTGCGTCCATGTGAGTAATGCATCACTTACATATTGGTTCATCCCTTACCTCTCTATACATGTGCCACCGCTCAAAATTTTGTGTTTGTGGTGGTGCACTGTCTTGGCATATTTGCAATCATGTTTTATTGATAAACAAATTGTGTGCCAAAAATTCCTTATCCGTGGAATTGTTTTGATGATAGTCAGCTAGATGTAAAAAAGCTGATAAATCAATTCAATTTATCAGCTTAATGGGGCTTATGCTACTCCTGCAAAATCTCGCAGCATGGTTATAAAAATATCCTTTTGCTCATCAGAATATTTTTTAAACACCTCATTTTGGTGGCTATCGGCAATATCAAACAAATACTGCGCTGTTTGTTTACCTTTCTCGGTCAGGGCGTACAAATTATCGTGATCGACCAATAACCCTTCAAATTTTAAGATTTCAGCCGATCTTTCCACTTCTTGCATTGGCATAGCAATATCGCGCGGTAAATCTTCTTTACTAGAAGCAGTACCACTTGCCAAAACAAGCAAGAGACGAGATTCACTGGTACGGAAACCCGAAGCCATTTGCTTTGGAATATAGTCGGTTTGATAAGCTTTGAAAGCACGGCTCATTAAGTAGCAGACATTATTATATAAGTGCCCATAATGTGTTTGGTCTAAGCCGCTCTGTTCAGTTTGCTTAACTTGAAGGCTTGGATGCGGCATTACACAAGAATATGCACCTTGATGGTAAACCAGCGGGCTTCGGCCTTGGTCTTGAAAACGAACCACTTTACCAATAATAATCCAGTGGTCACCCCCTTCGATCACTTGATAACGTTCGCACTCAAACACCGCAGAACAATTTTCTAAAATGGGTGCGCGTCCTGCGCCAAGTTGAAAATTTGTGTCGGCAAATTTATCAATATTGCGTCTCGAAAACCTATTAGATAGCTCAATTTGCGTACCCGATAAAATATTGACTGCAAAATGTGTCGCTTCTTCAAACACGGAAAAGCTTGAAGACTTTTTATCAATGCTCCACAAAATAAGTGGTGGATCGAGTGATACCGAGTTAAAACTATTTGCGGTTACACCGACTTTCTCACCTTGTGCATTTTGTGCAGTCACAATGGTAACGCCTGTTGCAAAATTTCCTAATGCTCGTCGAAACTGTAGTGGATCGACCGTAAACTCATCTATTTGTTGTAATACATTCATCATCTTTCTCCTAAACCTTCTCTTACATCCATATAAATCGCGAGAGCATTAGATATCTAAAACTAATCTCGGTGTTTTAGAGCGTGAACAGCACACTAATATTTGCTCATTGCTGGCCTTTTCTTCGTCAGTAAAATAAACATCTCGATGATCAGGTTCGCCTTCAATCACATCGCACATGCAGGTTCCACATACGCCTTGCTCGCAAGACATCTCAATCTCGATGCCTTCTTTAGCCAAAGCCTGCAAAATGGTTTCGCCAGCTTCGACCATAATGATTTTTCCGCTACGCTCAGCCACCACCTCAAATGAATCTCCCGAGGTGTCAGTTTCGACTTGGAAATACTCTTTGTGGATTTGCTGCTCAGGAAAATCGTGAGTTGTGGCGAGATTAATCACCCAATCCATGAAACCGACTGGACCACAGGTATAAATATGACTCTCTAGGTCAATATCTTTAATGGCAGATTCAAAAAATGCTCTGTGGCTTGCGCCTTCAGATTTAAAATGGAAAGTTGTGTATTGTGCTAACACACCATTTTTAATTTCATCAACAAAAGCACATTTTTCAGGGCTAGCACCACAGTAGTGAAGCTCAAATGATGCACCTTCATGTACAAGTTGATATGCCATCGTAATTAACGGCGTAATCCCGATTCCACCGCCAATCAACACACTGTGCTTGGCTTTTAAAAGTGGGAATAAGTTTTTCGGCTCACTGACCTGAATTTGCATCCCATCTTTAATTTCATCAAATGCAGAAATCGAGCCACCACGTGATTCAGGGTCACGTAAGATTCCAAGGCGAAACTTTCCTTCGTCATTTGGATTTTGGCAAAGCGAATATTGGCGCACCATACCATTCGGTAAGTGCACATCAATATGTGCACCGGGTTCAACCTTTGGTAATGCAGCAGAAGTTGCAGATTCAAACTCCATAACTGCAATATTTCCACCTTCCACATGGCGATTTTTAACGACAACATCATAAAGTGTAGTCATGATTTAACTCCCTTTTCATGGTTAAGCGATTGGTTTAACGCATGAATAAACCACCGTTAATATCCCATGTTGCACCAGTCACAAAACTTGCATTTGGACTCGCAAGCAACCCACAAGTTTCAGCAATAAAGTGCATACTTCCTAAGGCTTTAACCGGAATATTCTGGATGAACTGTTCCATTTTTTCGTCTGGCACCACACTATGAACGATCGGTGACTCCATCGGTCCCGGTGCAATCGCATTGACCGTAACACCTTTTGCCGCAAACTCTTTGGCAAAAATTTTGGTTAACGTCACAATGGCCCCTTTGGTTGCCGCGTAGTGTGCACCCGTTGCAGTACCGCCGTTTTGTCCCGCTAAAGACGCCATATTAATGATGCGTCCATAACCTTTTTTGGCCATATATTGGCCAATAATTTGACAAGACTGAAAGGTGCCGCGTTGATTAACTTGGGTCACCCAATCAAAATCGGCTGCGGTAATTTCTAATACAGGCGTTGCTTTGGTGACGGTGGCATTGTTAATCAACACATCAAGTTTAGAAAATTTCTCTTCAATCCATTGCACCGCTGCATGAAAATCTGCCTCAACCGAAATATCCAGCTTTAAAGGAAACATATTTTGGGCATACTGACTTTGTGCCTTAGCATTTTCGGCTTTTTCAAGCGTACTTGCCGACAAAATCACTTGATGGCCTTGGCTCGCAAAATATTCAGCAATCACATTACCAAGTCCAGAAGCAGCACCTGTCACTAAAACAACCTGTTTCATGTTACCGCTCCTAAAGAATGTAGCTAATACCAGCCAAGGTATCGGTTGAGTTAACTAAGTTAATGATTTTACGGTTAATCTTGAAACCTGTATCAGCATCACGAGTTAAATGGTACGTAATATCGGCCGTGTAATGCTTGAGGTTTTCTTTACGGAATTCACGTAAATTTTGAGCACAGCGTAAAACGATTTCATCATCTTGATCTTGAATCACTCGTACTCGCGAAATACTGCGTACCGTATTCGCCTTTGGTGCCGTAGAAATTGCCTCACCATTCTCAAGACGCTCTACCCGTAACTTACGCATATGATTATCGTCGTAGGCATAATTTAAGTTGTTTTCGTAGTCTGTGAGGTTCGGGTCAATCGGAATGATATAAACACCTTTTTCATTCCATAAATTGAGCCATTCACGGTACTCGCTGTGGTCTAACATATCTGCTTCAGCCCAGATGAAAGCAGTGACTTCATTTAATAATTGCAGATTCATATTCATTGCTCTCTCCTTAAGCTGTCATCATCTTTTTCCATTGCTGATATGCTGCACGCATACCTGTTTCAGCACTGACATCACTTTTTAAGCCATCTTCAGTTTTGACTTCACCCGGTAAACCGCGGTTGAGCATGATCCATAAATCATTACCGGCATTGGCACCGTGTTGCACGCGTTCCCAAGCCTCAGAGTCATCTGGCGTACCAAAACCAAATGGGCCTTGGAAATGTTCATGCAAACGTAAACGATATTGATTGGCAATTTGTGGACCGCCATCCATCGTAATCACCGAGTGATGAATTTCTGTTTCAGCAACTGAAATTGGCTGTAACACACGGAAGAACGCCATTGAACATGCAATATTCGGGAATAAATTTAAGTTAAAGCCCGAACCACCAACTGCTCGAACAATACGGCGTACTTCTAATTCTTCATGCCCTTCGTCACGTAAAGCTTGAGCCAAGTCTTCGAAACGCTCTTGAATTGGACGCTCCATTAAGTCTTCTTCTAAATCGACCAGTTCAGGAATCATCACCATGACACTGTGACCGTTTCCTAAGTCTTCAACAAAGCCCGGCTGGTTTTCGAAGTTAAAGAGTTCTTCGGTTTTTTCATCGACAGAACTTAAGAATGACTTGTGTACCAACGGGAAGTGATATGCATCGGTGGTATTTTCAAGCTGGATTTTCCAGTTACCCGGGAAACGGAAACGGTGTTCGCCCAACACTTTAATTGGATAACCTGCGCCTTGTTTCATAAACAGATCAATCCATTTTTTCGCAGGCCCAAGGAACTCTTCAAGTGGTTGAATGTCTTCTTTAAATGAAGCGAAGATCATGCCGTTATATTCTTCTACCTGTAGACTCACCAGCGGTAATTCTGACTTATCTAAACAATCGCCGTAACTTTCCGGAGATGGCACACCACGTAAACTGCCATCAAGTGCATAACTCCAACCGTGATACGGGCATACAAAACTGTTAGTTTTTCCTTTTTTATGTTCACATACGGTTGCTGCACGGTGACGGCAACGGTTTAAAAGTACATGGACTTTCTTTTTACGGTCACGCACCACTACAACAGGCTGTTTACCGATATTAATGGTTTTATAGCTTCCGCCTTCTGGAATTTCGCTGGCATGCGCAACCCACACCCAAGTGCTATAAAAGATTTTTTCCATCTCTTCATCAAAAATGCGTTCATCTTTATAAAGAGAGGTATGGGCACGGTCACTTTTAACTAAAGCATCATAATCAATGCCAATGTTATGCGTTGGGATAATACTGTTCATATCAATAGTCCTTTTAAATATGTCCTGGGTCATTCCTGGGAAGGTACCGGCAACTCGGCTTCACTGTGCCAATGCGATACCGGACGACTGAAAATATTCTGTGTTTGGAAATGTTTAATTTTCCATGTTCCATCTGCTTGCTTCTGAAACTTCACCTTGAGCTTTGCTGCATTTAGATGACTACGGCCATCTTGAAAAGTTGAAGTTTGCAACATCAGCCATGAAGCATTTGCATCATTTTGATTTACATAAATTTGTTCTGAATTTACAAAGTGTGCATTCATGACAAAGTGAGATTCTTTTTGTGTATAGCGTTTGAACATGTCATAAATCGACTGCCAAGAATCATAACGACCAAAAGATTTGGAATATTTGTCACCAATACCTTCCCAAATACAGTCTTGATCAAAAAGATTCATCAACTCATAAAGATCTGTATTTGCATTGAGCTCGTCGCAGATTTCCATATAACGGTTTATGCAGTTACGAATGGCATTGTGTGCTTCCAACTGTTCTAGCCGTTCTATAATTTCTGCAATATTCACTTTGTCAGTCATTGCGGTCGCCCTAACGTTGAATAATCAATTCACGCCCAACACGAGCTTCAACTTTGCAATATTTCCAAAGTTTGTATGGCCCTTCACCCACCACGGTCGTTCTAAACAAGTTACAAGCTGCATGTACTGTCTCAATATCCGGAACATCTGCAAGCAAATAAGTGGTCCAAGGCCAGCCCGTACTTGCACCCACCATGCTTTGGTCATCATCAAGATTCCCAAAAACATGCACACCAGGTAGGTCATGAATGCCATTCCACATTTCACCAAATGCTGCCCAAACCGCTTTTGCTTCAGCAGGTTCTGCATCAAAAAAGTTCTGGTTAATACCCATGCAAAACAACACGCGTAATGGTTTTTTAGCTTCCATCTCAATATTCCTTTTTCAAAATTTAAACTTATAGATAACCTGGGGTTGGCTTTAACCCGAAACTGACTAAACCTGCATTTTGTAAAGTTGCATCACCCATAAAGGCATGTTGGGTCACCACGTTGGTGTCATTTACAAAACGGCTAAATGGATTGTTGGTATAAATCGCTGTCATACCCGCGAGCATTTGCATTTTTCGGGTCACTTTGGCGCAAACGCGAGCTGCATGTGTACATGCCAGACGCATATCACTAATCTGTTCAGCAGTTGCTTCACGACCAGCAATAATTTCATTCCAGACAATATCCATGGTTTGATAAAACCAAGACTTTGCCGCCTGAAACTCTGCATCAGCTTGAGCAAACTCATATTGAGTCACTGGGCGGTTTGCAATTTCTGACCCACCCGTAATAGATGCTTTACCCGGTGCTAATTTTTCAAATTCTTCTAATGCGGCAGCTGCAACACCAATACCCACCACGGTTAATACTTGAGTCGCTAAAGACAGTGATGGATATTTAAAAAATGGCTCGCTGAGTTTTGAAGGTTCACCCCGTACAAAGGTCCATTTCTTTTCGACCAATACATCTTCAACCACCAAATCATGACTTCCGGTACCTTTTAGGCCAACAGTGTCCCATGTCATTTCAATTTTGGCTTTGTTGGCAGGCATCACGGCCATACGTGGTAAACCTTGCATTTCATTATTTTTAAGGGGTGAAATTCCCACACCAACAATGTCAGCGCCCATACAGCCGCTTGAAAATTTCCAACGTCCGCGCACCACCACACCTTCATCGGTAATTTCGGCAGGCTGCGGCGGGAAAATACCTCCGGCAAATACGACATCTGGCCCGTTTTGGTATAACTCTTTCAGCGTTTCTTCGGGCAAACTTCCTAAATACGCAGGGCTCATACCGAAACTTGCCACCCAACCCACTGAACCATCAGCTTTAGATAAAGTTTCGATCAACTCACAAAACTGCCGTGGTGACCATTCTTCACCACCAAAACGTTTAGGCACCAAAGCACGGTAAACACCAATTTTTTTAAGTTTTTCGATAATGTCTTGGCTTACATAGGCCTGATTATCAAATTCACCTGCACAGGCACGCTCACGAATTTCTTGGCACAAAGCATCTAAGTCAACTGCTTTGTCTTGAGAAGCAAACTCCATTTTAGACAACTTATTCATCATCTAACTCCTTGTAATTTATTGCATTGCATCAACACAAAATTTAGCTATTGCACATAATTGCTCATCTTTTTGATGCTTTGATACGATCTGTAAGCCCACAGGCAAACCTTCACTGGTTTCAAGTGGCACTGAAATGGCTGGATGTCCTGATAAATTAAATGGTCGAACTAAACCGGTTAGGTTCAAAAAAGCGACCGTGTTTTCAGCTTCAGAAACTTTTGGTGGAATTTGTGGAAGTGTCGGCAGAACCAATGCATCATATTTTTCTAATAAAGCATCGAGTTCCTTTGTTAGCTGCGCTTTCACAACTTCTGCTTGCTTTACTTGCTCTAAAGTGGTTTGGGCTGCTTTTAATAAACGATTATTTACATCAGAACCAATTAAGCCTGTTTGGGTTAACTCACCAAAAGCTTGCCAGTTTTCATAGTTAATAATCTGCATGCCTGCATCATAAGCTGCTTCAAAATGTTCAACTTTTTCTAAAACGGTCTCTAAATTCGCTTTTTGAAGTGCTTGATAAATACAGTTCCAAACAACCTCATCTGCTTTGACATTGAGCAGCGCAAGTTTTGGTGTACGAGTGCATTCAGCCGGCTTAAAAGTTGGATTAATAATTTGCATGGCTTTTTCAATCATCTCGACTGAATTTGCAAAAGGACCAACGCAATCTAAAGAACTTGACGGCGGGTATACACCTTCGCGACTTACCCGACCGAAAGTCGGTTTTAAACCATAAACTCCACAGCACGCAGCGGGCATACGAATTGAGCCGCCAGTGTCTGTCCCTAAAGTAAAATCAGCTTGTTTTGCAGCGACGGCTGCAGCCGAACCACTCGAAGACCCACCTGGAATAAGTTCAGGATATTTAGGGTTAATAGGTGTACCAAAAGCGTGGTTAATACCTGTAATTCCAAAAGCCAATTCGTGCAAATTTGTCTTGCCAATAATTTCGCAATCAGCTTTTAAGATGTTTTTAACCACCTCTGCATCATCGTGCGCAGGTTCAACTTCTAATAAAGCTTTACTGCCAGCAATGGTTTTTAGACCTTGAATATCAATTGTGTCCTTCACCATCACCTTGAGCTTGCCACTTCCTTTGTGCACACTTTGGCTAATAATATTCATTCACTTTTCCATGTATTTTTATCCATTAATTAAAATATCAGAAAATTTAATGGAATTGTCAAGTAATTTTTCTAATGTGCGTTCAAGGAAATATGCAAAATTTTGTTTATAATAGAATTACCCTTTTTTTACTAAGTTATTGCTTAGCTATGCTTGATCATTTAGAACAATTTCTTCCCAATAAAGAACCGTCGAGTATTCAAAACTTCCCCTTTTTCTGGATTTCCCAAGTTAATGGTAAATATTCACAACTTATTGAAAAATCTATAAAGAAACTTGGCATTGATAATACTCGCCGCAAAATTATTTTAAGTACCAATGCGCTTGGGGAAGCCAGTATCACTGACATTGCCAATCTTTCTACTTTAAAACTCACAACAGCAACAAAGGCTGTATATCGTTTGGTAGAAGATGGAATTGTGGAAGTCTATTCTTCTACCGCTGATGAACGGATTTCGATGGTGAAATTAACGGCTAAAGGTGTTGAGCTGGTTGAACAGATTAACCAAATTAGTGTGGTTACCTTAGCGGGGATCCTCAATGCTTTTTCAGAAGATGAACTGCATAACCTAAATCATCAGTTAAAAAAGTTATTTGATCTCATGCCATCAAGTTAATTATTTCCATCGACACTAAATTAACTTGTCTCTAGAGCAGTTAAAGCTAGTCTTTCTTTAGCTGCTCACTATAAAAAAATCCAATATAAATAATAAAATTTATTAAATTCAAATACTTAAAACAATTAAACCCTCCCAATAGCTCACTTAACATACTTTTTAGGTATCTAAACATACTCAACAAGTAATGGAATTTTACATATAAAAAGAAAATAATAATTCAATAATCTAGTCAGCATAACTATTTCCGTTTGTGTTAAGTCACCTTCTTCAAGGCCCCTTACCAAACCAAATTCAATCATTTCTAGCCGTTTCATTATTCATTTCAAATGGGGACGTATCAAAAATTTTGAGGATGAATAGAAGCTAGAGATCAATTTCTTTAAAGCGTTTTATACATAAGGATTAAGTGTATGAACCAAAGTAATATCGCTGTTGAAAGGACACAAAAGAAAACCAATGCATATGCATGGTATGTGGTCATACTTTGTATGTTGGCCTATATTTTTTCATTTATTGACCGTCAAATTCTAGCGTTGATGATTGAACCCATCAAAGCAGACCTTCAACTTTCAGATACTCAATTTAGCTTGTTACATGGCCTTGCCTTTTCACTATTCTACGCTGTGATGGGCTTACCATTAGCCTATATTGCCGACCGTTTTTCCCGACCAAAACTGATTTCAATCGGGATTATTGTCTGGAGCTTAGCAACAGCAACTTGCGGTTTAAGTAAAAACTTTATTCAACTATTCCTAAGCCGTATGGCTGTGGGCGTTGGTGAAGCAGCTTTATCTCCAGCGGCCTATTCAATGTTTAGTGACATGTTTAGTAAAGACAAACTAGGCCGCGCGGTCGGGATCTATTCAATTGGTGCTTTCTTAGGTGGAGGTATCGCCTTTTTAGTTGGAGGTTACGTGATTAACCTACTTAAAGGCGTGACACTCATTGAAGTTCCTTTATTAGGTGCACTCAAGGCATGGCAAATTGCCTTTTTAGTGGTGGGATTACCCGGCATTATTATTGGTTTGCTGTTTATTTTGACAGTTAAAGATCCTGCACGTAAAGGACAACAGCTCAACCAAAGCGGACAAGTTGACCAAGTTAAATTCACGCAGTGCCTTCAGTTTATCAAGAAACATGCAAAAACTTTTGCTTGTCACTATTTAGGTTTTACCTTTTATGCAATGGCACTCTATAGCCTAACTAGCTGGACACCTGCATTTTATATTCGTAAGTTTCAACTCGCGCCGACTGAAACAGGCTATATGCTCGGTACGATTCTGTTAGTCGCAAATACATTAGGCGTATTTTGTGCAGGCTGGCTAAACGACTGGTTTATTAAAAAAGGACGCCAAGATGCACCGATGTTCACGGGGGTGATTGGTATTGTTGGCCTGATTATTCCAATTGCATTTTTCACCCAAACAGATCAACTCTGGCTTTCAGTAACTTTGCTCATTCCTGCAATGTTCTTTGCCTCTTTCCCACTTGTGATTTCGGCAACAGCATTGCAAATGTTAGCCCCCAACCAATTTAGAGCACGCCTTTCTGCCCTATTCCTTTTGGTAAGTAACTTAATTGGACTAGGTGTTGGTACAACATTAGTCGCAATTATTACAGATAAGGTTTTTGGCAATCCATTAATGGTGGGTTCTTCTTTATCTATTGTGGGTGGTTTGTCCTGTGTACTGGCTTTGGCTCTACTTTTTAAAGGCTGTAAATCCTTTAGTGAAAGCATGAAGCTTGAAAAATTACGTTAATTGAAGCAACAGCCACTTATAAAAACAGGAGTTCCCTTTAAACAATTTAGGGAACACCACACCAATATTTCACAATACGTAATGCCGAGGACTGGCATATATCTTGGAAATGGATTATGGAATTATTTCACCGTTTTAAACCACACACTTTAGCTTTTGCCACTTTATTTATTATGTGTAGCAGTTCTTGGGCTGCAAATCCAAATCAGCAAACTGAAGATGAGTGGAAATTCACTTTAAAAAATGCCTATATCAATCGTGATTTTGATAATGACGCCCTTAAAGATACTGGTAGTTGGTCTCAGGCAGCGTCATTATTTTATAAGTCGAAAATGCATGACACTCCACTAGTCATAGCAGATAAACCTATTACGATTGGAGCTGATGCTTCCGTTCAATACGCCGTACGTTTGAGTTCAGACAAACATGTCGCAGATACAGTTTTGCCTTTTAATAAAGAAACGCAATCTCAAGCATCTGATTATCTAAAATACGGCGCGACTTTAAAACTAGGTTATAACAAAACACTTTTAAGTGTCGGTGAACTCTGGCTAGATTTACCCGTCACTGCCGTAGATGCTAGTCGTCAGTTACTCACTTCGTATTGGGGAACCAATCTTAAGTCACAACTTTCAGATCAACTCTATGCAGAAATTGGTCGAGTTGAAAAAGTCTCGCCACGAAATGAAGAAGATTTTAAAAAGTTTTCGTTCACAGCAAATGGAATTACCAAAGAATCTGATGGCTTAAATTATATTGACCTGCGCTATCAATTTACGCCGTCTTTGAAGGGTGAATATTATTTTGGTAATTTAGAAGATCTCTACAATAAACACTATGTAGGGCTTGAGCATACGTGGAAACAACCAACTTTTGCCCTGACCTCCAAATTTAAATACTTTAATGCAAAAGATGACGGCAATACCTTTGATATTGATGCCCAGAACATTGGGTTACTTGAAACCGTTAAAGTAAAAAACCATACCTTTGGTTTGGGTTACCAACAAATTATTGGAGAGTCGGCTTACCCATTACCAGATGGCTTCTTACCAGAAACTTATTTCATTAACTGGAATGCTACAGGTTTCTTTAAAGAGGATGAAAAGTCTTACCATGTCATGTATGGCTATGACTTTAAAGATTATGTACCTGGCTTAAACGCGATGGTGAAATATGTTTACGGTCATGACTTTAAAGCAGCTAATGGTGAGAAAAACCACGAAACTGAGTCTAATGTGATTTTAAACTATGCATTTCAGCAACCTTTCCTAAAAGGCGTGGCCCTGCAATATATTCGTATTGATTACAATGTAAAACATGGGAATGACTTTGGCGAAGACCGTTTATTCGTCAATTACACCAAAAAATTCTAAATAAAAATTACCCCCTAATTTTAGGGGGTAATTTTTTATCCTAATTTATTAACCAATCTCAAAGGTAAAACCTTCATGGCAATACTCATTGGTAACCACGGCCACTGCGGTACATAAGCTTTTACAGGTTGTTTTTCGATCGCTTTGACTAAAGCTTTACACCCTGTTTTGGCGTCGACTTCAAAAGGTAGATGTTTAGCACCTTCATTCATTTCAGTTCGGATGTAACCCGGGAAAATGGTTGAGACTTTAATTGGGGTATCAAGTAATTCAGCACGAATACCCTCGGCCAAGTGAGCAACGGCAGCTTTACTTGCCGCATAGGTCGATAAATGTTTTGGTAACCCACGCATCGCACTCATAGACGACATGACCACCAAATGACCTGCATTTTGCGCTCTAAAAATTTCAATCGCTGCCTCACACTGTGCTAAAGCAGAGATAAAGTTTGTTTCGGCCGTGGCTCTGTTAATTTCAAAATTACCTTTACCAATACGGCGACCATTTCCGACTCCGGCATTTACAATAATTCGGTCTAAATAGCCAAATTCTTGTTTAAAGGCACGAAAAACTTCAAAAACCTGATCGTAATTGGTAACGTCCAGACTTTTCGCAATGACTTTAATACCGTACTGATTCTCAAGTTCCGTTTTTAAATCTTCCAATCTGTCTAAACGGCGTGCACAAATCGCCAAGTTATAACCTTTTGCTGCAAATTCATGCGCCATACCTGCGCCTAAACCAGAACTTGCACCTGTAATTAAAATTGTCTTCGCCATGCTTTTATCCTTATTTTAAATCCATGTCAGTAAATCTGGACGCTCAGCTTTTATAAAATGGTGTTCATTTAAACTTAAAACCTGAGCTTCATTTCCAACTAAACGTAAAGTCGTGAGGCTTGTATTGGTAATTGCCCAATTCAAAGCAAAAGTTCGATTAGGGCTCAGTTCAAGCAGCTTGCCAATTGCTACCGAAATCACACCACCCGAGGTAAAAACGACTGCATAACGAGGTTTGGTTTTTGCCAACTCATCACAAAGTTGCTGTAGCGCCGTTTCGACTCTATTTTTAAAATGCGGCCAAGACTCATCATATTCATGATGAAAATCGCCTTCGGTCCATCGTTCAATCGCACCTTCAAAGATTTTGGCAAGATACGCGCGAGGGTTATGCTCTTTTGCGACATCGGCTTTTAACAGTTCAGGCTGTTCAAAACGCGGCTCATAACGGGCAAAAACCTGTTGATGGTTAAACTCATTCCATAAATTATTATGATGAATTACCGCATCTGGAAAACATTCTTTTAGTGCAAGCTGTGCAGTTTGTTCATGGCGCTGCATAGTTCCTGCAACTACATAAGGTTGTTCTTTCAATATTTTCTTAAAATATTGGCCTAATAAAGTCGCTTGAGCTTCACCATTTTCAGACAACTCATCATAGTTACTTTTACCAAATGATGCCTGTCCATGCCTTACCAGATAAATTGTGGTCATCTTCTTAAAATACCCTGTATTTTCTGTAGAGATTGCTGAGCAAATTCCGATTCTTGCAATTTTTGCTGGGCGATAAGTTTTAAAGCTCTGATATGTAGTGCATGAATGACAATCCAGAAATCTTTAAAAGCAGGGTTTCGGGTTTGTTTATGGTAATAACGATAATAGATTTGCTGAGCAATCACGGCTAAACGGAATACACCGAAGACTTCATAAAAAGTCCAGTTTTGAGGTTTTAGACCTGTTTTTTGCAAATAATAGTCAACGACTTCTTTACGAGAGAACATTCCCTTTAAGTGAGTAGGCTGACGGCGTGTCGATCTAAAAATCATATTATCCGTGGGCTCAACCCAATAGGCCAAAGCGCTACCTAAATCCATTAGAGGATCACCCAAAGTCGCCATTTCCCAATCCAGCACCCCAATCACTTCAGTTGGATGTTTTGGATCTAAAATCACATTATCAAAACGCCAATCATTGTGAATAATACAAGTCGTAGAGTCTTGAGGGATATTATCGTTTAGCCATTTTCGAACATATTTAAAAGAAGGAACGTTGATTGTGCGGACTTTTTGATAGCGTTTATCCCAACCCTCAACTTGTCTACGGCAATATCCTGTACCTTTACCTAGTTCAGCTAAAGGCGTGTTCTCATAAGGAACTTGATGTAACTCAATCAATTTATCAATAACGTTTACACAAAGCTCATGAACATCTTCTTCAGTAAAGCCAAGCTCAGGCGGTAATTTTGCACGAGGAATAATTCCTTCAATGCGTTCCATGACATAAAAATCACAGCCAATAACGGTTTCATCCTGACAAAGCGCTACCATTTTAGGAAGAACTGGATAATAAGGGGCAAGGTTTTTCTGCACCATATATTCACGGGCCATATCGTGGGCTGACTTGGCTTTTGTTCCTTTTGGTGGACGTCGTAAAATTAAATCCGTATTTTCATACTTTAAACGATAAGTCCAATTCGACGCCCCGCCCGTATATTGAGTAACCACTGCTGAACCAACTAGCTCAACACCTTGGTTTTTTAACCAGTTTTCAACTGCCCCAATATCAAGTTCTTCACCATCACGTACTTCACCGCCTACATCAATTACCGACATATTCACTTCCTTTAAACTTATACTTTCTTATGACGACCATAACCACGTTTGGCCAACTCTAATTTAGCAATCATGCCTTTATGTACTTCATCTGGACCATCAGCTAAACGTAAACTGCGTGCTTGGGCAAAGAAACCTGTTAATGGCGTATCTCTTGAAACGCCCGCACCGCCATGTAGCTGAATTGCCATGTCGACTACTTTTTCTAATACGCTTGGAGCGACTACTTTAATTGCAGATATTTCTGTTAAAGCGGCCATGTTTCCTAAAGTATCCATTTTATAAGCAGCATACAAGGTTAAAAGTCTAGCTTGATCTATGGCTACTCGCGCATCGGCTACGCGTTCGAGGTTTCCACCGAGTTTTAGAATTTCTTTGCCAAACGCCGTTCTAGACATGCCTCTATCAATCATAAGCTCTAGTGCTTTTTCAGCAGCTCCGATACAGCGCATGCAATGGTGAATACGCCCCGGCCCTAAACGACCTTGTGCAATTTCAAAACCTTGCCCCGCTCCACCAATAAAGCTTTCAATAGGCACTCGAACATTATTAAAGTGAACCTCACCATGTCCATGCGGCGCATCGTAGTCACCAAACACAGGTAACATACGTTGAATTTCAACACCCGCCGTATCAATCGGTACTAAAACCATAGAGTGTTGATGATGGCGGTCTTTAGTTTCATCTGGAGTATGGGCCATAAAAATAATGACTTTAGCATTTGGATCACCTAAACCAGACGACCACCATTTTTTGCCATTTAAAACAATTTCATTACCATCGATGAGTGCGGTCGCTTGCATATTGGTGGCATCACTTGATGCAACATCTGGTTCAGTCATGCAAAAAACAGAGCGAATTTTTCCGTCCAATAAAGGCTCTAACCATTGCTGTTTTTGCTGCTCACTGCCATAGCGCCATAACACCTCCATATTTCCCGTATCTGGTGCATTACAGTTAAAAACGGTTGGTGCTAATAAACTACGACCAGTTAATTCAGCAATATGCGCATATTCTTGAACAGTTAACCCTGCACCGAGTTTTTCATCGGGTAAAAACATATTCCAAAGGCCTGCCTGTTTGGCTTTAGATTTTAGAGTTTCTAAAAGCTCAGGCCACTGCCATTTTTTCCAGTTTCCATCTGGATTTAACTCGTGAACTTCTTCCCAAAATTTTGCTTCGACAGGTTCTATTTCTTCTTGAATAAATTTTTTAGTTCGCTCAGCAAAATCTTGAGCTTTCTTGGAGAGTTCAAACATTCTTTTTCCTTTACATCATTATCTGATCTTTACATCAACATAACTTGAAACTTAATATGAATGAAATGATTTTATTAAATAACGTGTCATGAATAATATTCATAACCTACATGGTCTAGACCTAAGTTTTTTTCACCGAATTGATATTAATTTATATCCGCTTTTTATCGCGATTTATGAGCAAAAAAGTATTTCAAATGCGGCAAGTAGTCTCAATATTACGCAGTCAGCAGCAAGTCATGCTTTACAAAGATTACGCCAGCAACTTGAAGATGATGTATTCATACGAGTAGGCAATAAAATGTCAGCTACTCCTTTTGCAGAACAAATTTATCCGACAGTGAAACAGGCGCTTTTAACTATTCAAAATATTAGCCAGCAAAAACATGTCTTTGATCCAATAAGTTTAAAAAATTTAAAAATCGCCGTGCATGATGAAATTGAGCCAATTATTCTTCCAAGGTTAGCTCAACATTTTCAAAATCTTAATTTAGATTTGCAGTTTGTGAGTATGAAGCTAGATCGAAAACACATCATGGCGGACTTGGCGACACAGCAGCTCGATTTCGTGATTGATCTAGAACAATACTTATCTCCAAAAATTACCTTTGATCATTTGGTGACAGATGAGTTCGTTATTTGCAGCCAACTTAAAGAAGTTGATTTATCTACTTACATCAGTGGTCGGCACATTGGTGTTTCGTCACGCCGTACGGGCGCTTTACTTGAAGATATTTATTTAAACCAACACCAAAAAATTTCAAGAAATGTATTTATGCGCTGTCAAAACTACTCAACCGCGTTACAAGTCTTGGGAGCCCAAGCCGACGCAATACTCACCATGCCCCGTATGATTTTGCAGCATTTATCTTATAGCCCTAAGATTCGGTTACATTCTCTACCTTTTGAGATGACCAATATTAAAATGGGTATGTTTTGGCACGAAGATTTAAGGGATAATTTAAGGCATCAATTTTTGCGACATGAAATTATTAAACTTTTTCAGTAAAGCAAATTGATCTACTAAGCTTCTATCGTACAAGGATCAGTAATGAGTAAAGATGAACGGATAATCCAGAATCAGGACAACAAAAAAACGATTCGTCATGAAGATTACATTGCTGGCATTGGTAAAGGCATGGCGATTTTAGATAGTTTTAGTAGTAATCAACATCGTTTAAACATTTCTATGGCGGCTGAAAAAACCGGGCTCACCCGAGCGGCAGCAAGACGCCATTTATTAACATTAGAATATTTAGGATATCTTGAGTCAGATGGCCACTATTACTATTTAACCCCAAAGGTTCTTAAATTTTCAGGAGCTTATTTAGGTGCAGCTCAGCTTCCAAAAGTGTCCCAGCCTTTATTAAATCTGTTAACTAACCAGACTTCCCTTATTTATTCAGTGATGGTTCTTGATGGTTATGAAGCCATTACCATTGCCCGTAGTGCCGCGCATCAACAAACCGACCGCGTAAATCCATATGGTTTGCATTTGGGTAACCGCTTACCTGCTCATGCAACTTCAGCGGGTAAAATTTTACTGGCACATTTAAGCCAAGAAGAACAATTGGACTGGCTTCAAAAATATCCACTTCAGCGTTTAACTAAATATACGCATGTCGAAAATGATAAATTTTTAGAGTTACTAAAAGAAATCCGAGAACAAGATTGGTGTTATTCACGTGAAGAGCATGAATTAGGTGTTCATGCGCTCGCCGTACCGATTTATGGACAAGATTTTAAAGTGGTTGCTGCTTTAAACATTGTTTCTCCAACCATGAGAACAACTGAAGAATATTTAATTCAACATATTTTGCCGCTATTGCAAGAGACTGCGCGGGATTTAAGGCAAGTTCTTTAAATCTCACTTAGGCTATTTCCATAAGATTAATTTTTTGCTTAGGCTATTTGAATAAGTAAAACGATCAGAATGTATGCTTAGGCTATTTCTAAAAGTAATTAAATGGGATTTTTAAATAGCGGATGCCATTCGCTTCAAGTTCCGGAAAATTTCCACCGTTCATATTAATTTGAATTGAAGGCAGAATTAATTTTGGCATTGCCAAAGTAGCATCTCTTTCTTGACGCATTTTTATGAATGATTCTTTGGAAACTCGTCGATTTAAATGGATATTGCTTTGTTTTTGAGTTTTTATATCTGTTTGACAGATATATTCGTCACGGCCTTCAGGCTTATAGTCATGGCATAGAAACATACGCATGTCGTCGGGAAGTGTATAAAGCTTTTGTACCGAATCATAAAGTGCAGCAGCACTCCCTTTAGGAAAGTCGCATCTAGCCGAACCATAATCGGGCATAAATAAAGTGTCCCCGACAAAAACAGCATCACCAATCACATAGCTTAAACAAGCAGGTGTATGCCCTGGTGTAGGAATGTTATAGGCTTCTATCTCCCCTATTTTGAAATGTTCATAATCTTCAAATAAATAATCAAAAGGCTGATTTTCATTGAATTTCTTAAAATCAAAATTATAAATAGCCGAAAATGTTTCTTGTACTACCGAGATTTTTTGACTAATCGCAATTGTACCGCCCAATTTAGATTTTAAATATTGAGCCGCAGTCATATGGTCCGCATGTACATGGGTTTCTAAAATCCATTGTACTTTGAAGTTTTGCGCCAAGACATAATCGACGATCAGATCAGCATTAGTTGTTTTTGTAGTGGCCGAAGCAGCATCATAGTCAAGCACACTATCAATAATTGCACATTGACGGGTTGCTAAATCCGCAACAACATAGCTAAAAGTATTGGTATTTTCATCAAAAAAATCTTTTACTAGAGGTTGTTGCATAGCTTTAATTTCCTTTATTTAAAATTCGGTAAATAAACATTCCTACTAACATCGCGACAATAAAATAAAGTGCTTCAAAATGCCCTAATCCAATAAGAGTTAAAGCGGGCGCTGGACATATACCTGCTATTCCCCAGCCTATACCGAAAATAAAAGCGCCTACAATTAACCTTTGGTCAATCTGTGTATTTGTTGGTAATTGAATTTGTTCATTAAAAATCGTTTTTGGTTTTTTAATGGCCCTTTGAAACGGAATAAATGCCACAGCAATAGCACCTAGCATCACAAACATTAAGCTAATATCCCATTGCCCAAAAATATCTAGAAACCCTAAAACCTTTGCAGGGTTAGACATACCAGAAATCATTAACCCCAATGAAAACAAACCACCAAATATAAAAGCAAAGATATTTTTCATAAGATTACCCCAACACATGGCGAATAATATAAACAGTCAGCATGCCAGCAAACATAAAAATTGCGGTCGCTATTATTGAGCGTTTTGATAGCCTGCTCATACCACAAATACCATGCCCACTTGTACAGCCTGATCCAAGTCGAGTACCAAAACCAACAAGTAACCCTGCTAGAATAAGTACAAATGAATTGGCTTTAATTTCGATTTCAGGCTGATAGAAATAACCATATATGAAAGGTGTAATCACGAGTCCTGCAATGAACCAGAATGCAGAACTTTTAAATATATCTCTAGATGGGCTAATGAATTGAGCAAGTAAACCACTAATTCCAGCTATACGACCATTTATATATAAATACCCAACTGTTGCGATACCGAGTAATAAACCACCCACAAAGGCATAGACAATACTTGACATATAAGCACTCTTAACAATATATGTTTTTATAATCTGTATTATACGCTGATTCTTTTAGAAATACTTAATATAAAACTTTTAAGTTTATAATTCTTCTTAACAAGAAAAAGCCCCAAGATTTTGGGGCTTTTATCATTAAATTAGATCTTTAATGCCTAATTGTTCAGGTAATTTTTCCATAACTTTATTTAATCTATTATTTGCTGGAGAGATACAACCTGTGTAATGGCTTAATTTTGTTTCTGTGCCATTGGGTTGAATCCAGGTGATGTAATAGCTAGGCATATCGGTCGCAGTTTGCTGACAACCTGCAGTTTTAGATTGAGTTCCTGTTTGCGGACGATAAGTTTTTAATTCATCAGCAAGTTTTTGATAATCTTTTACGCTACCTTGAATTTCTTTAACGCCAATTGCTTTTGTATATTGCTTACCTTCAAAACGAATTAAACCTGTAGGTGTTACTTCTACTGAGTAAATTGGGCATGCGCCGAAACATGGACTAGAAGCATAACGAATGGTTTCTTGTGTATTAGGTGCTTGTTGAACAGAAGCACAACCCATTAAAGCCAAACCGGATAAAGTTGCAAGAACTAAAAATCTCATTACATCACCTATTATTATCAAGTGACATTAATCTAACAAATCATATCCAAATTGTCATTAAAGACTCATTTTTCATAGTTTTATTTACTATTACTTAGGCTATTTCTAGTTATCAAGAAAATTAAAATATAAAGCACATAAAAAAAGGCCCATCGTTAGATGAGCCTTAAGCCAATTAAAGCTTAAATTCCTGAAATACAAATTATTACTGGGTAGTAATAACCTGCGCCGACCATTCTATCTTAATGCAATACATTATTTAAATATAATATAAGTATATATTTACGCTCGTTTTTCCAACAAAAAAAACCTGTTTTTTAGAGTTAAAAACTCAATAATGTTTATTTTTAATTAAAATTCACAACTTTAAGTTAAACAAAACTTAATAAATTTTGAAATTTTATTTATAGGTAAAACATTATAAAAAAATGCTTAATAGTTCGGCTATATCTAGTGTTCAGGATAAATCAATTATAGGAATATTTTAAGTTTAGCAATAACTTCAAGCACTTTTTTACTATTTGGTAAAGCTATCTCACTAAAATTACAGAATTTACGCAAACACCCTAATAGAAAAAAGATATTAAAAAAATAAGGGCAAAAGAAAATTTAACCTTTTGCCCTCTTTCATTATTTCTCTAAACTATATGCGATCACATAATCACCATGGTCCGGAGACTGTCGTGCACCACCCGCGGTAACCACTACATATTGTTTACCTGTTTTAGGTGAAACATAGCTGATTGGTGTACCTTGACTACCTACTGGCATACGTGACTTCCACAGCTCTTTACCTGTAGATGAATCAAAAGCACGCAAGTAATAATCTTGAGTTGCAGCAAAGAAAACTAAACCACCTTGAGTTGCCATTGGCCCACCAATAGTTGGCATACCAATCGGTGCTTTCAAGCCCATCTTAATACCAAGTGGTCCAGTGTCCTCAACTGTACCAAGTGGTACTTGCCATGCAATCTGACGAGTTTTCATGTCAATTGCTGTCATGGTACCAAACGGTGGTTTTTGACAAGGAATACTTAAAGCGGACATAAAGCGGTTTTTATTCACTTTATATGGTGTACCTTTCATTGGTACAGCACCCATACCTGTATTTACTTTTTCGCCACCACTCGCCTGAATCTTAATGTCTTCAGGTGTTTGTTTAATGAGTTGAACCCATAAACCAAGACGCATATCATTTACGAACATGTAACGATGTGTCGGGTCAAAAGCAATACTACCCCAGTTCATGCCACCTAAAGAACCAGGGAAGCTTAATGAGACATCAGTACCCGGTGCAGTAAATAAACCTTCGTAACGCATTGACTTAAAGTTAATACGGCACATGAGCTGATCAAACGGCGTTGCACCCCACATATCTGACTCGGTTAAAGTCTGATTACCGATTTGAGGCATTTCAACAGAACGCGGTTGAGTTAAGTTATATTGCTCACCCGGAATATTTGCCGCTTTCACTGGTTGTTCAATCACTTTAGTCAGTGGTTTACCAGTTACGCGGTCAAGGACAAAGAATTGACCTGATTTGGTTCCAATCACAACAGCTGGCTTAGTCGTACCATCTTTTAATGGAAAGTCGACTAGACTTGGTTGCATTGGTAAGTCAAAGTCCCATAAGTCATTATGAACAGTTTGATATACCCACTTTTCTTTACCCGTTGTCGCATCAAGTGCCAAAACAGAAGTATTGTATTTGTGATCTAACGGATTACGGTTACCCCCCCAAATGTCGACAGATGAACTACCCATCGGTAGGAACACTGTATTCATTTGTGGATCATATGACATTGCAGCCCAAGAGTTTGCCGAACTACGTTTATAAGTTTCACCCGGTTTAAGAACATAGTTAGGATCTGGATTACGCGGGTCAAATGCCCAGCGAAGTTTACCCGTAATCACGTCATAACCACGTATTACACCACCCGGCATATCTGCTGCCACGTTGTCGGCAATACGGCTACCCACCACAATAGTTGTTCCGGCAATAGTCGGTGCAGAAGTCACTTCAAAACGTGGAGCCTTAGTCCCACCGCCTAAGCCTTCGAGTAGATCAACCGTTCCATTTACACCAAAGTCCGCACAGCGCTGACCATTATCTGCATTGACTGCAATTAAACGGCCATCTGGCGTATTGGTATATACACGGCGTGGACAGGCTGTGTTGCTGGCAACAGTATTGACCGGAGTTGCACCAGCTAAAGTTGGTTGCACCAGTGGTTTAGTTGAATCGAAGTATGCAACACCACGGCAGCGTTCCCAAGCATCGGCTTTTGAGTTCACCTCAGCTTTCCATATCTGTTTGCCCGAGTCGGCATCTATTGCAAAAATGTTGTTATGTGGCGTACATAAAAAGACTTTATTTCCAACTTGTAGTGGCGTCATTTGGTCTTCGGCACCATTACCGCTACCCGTTGTAAAATCACCTGTTCTAAAGCGCCATGCTTCTTTTAGTTTATGAACGTTATCTCGGTTAATTTGATCGAGAGCAACAAAGCGGCTACCGCCTGCATCATTACCATAATTTTCCCAATTCACCTGTTTTTTTGCAGGGTCAACTGGCACTAAAGGTAGTTTTTCACCTGAACTTGCGACCGTTGGATGCGGTTGGAACATTTGATAGAGCGCAATCAACATACCCACAACAACTAAGCCACCTACTGCATAGGCTGAAGATGCCAAACTAGTTTGAAATTGGTAGCGTCGAATTGAAGGTAAGGTAAATAACAACGCAGCAAAAAGACCAGCAGGAAACATTAACCGCGAGAATAACGGCCAAAATTCCCATCCAGCATCAATGAGTGACCAAATTACGGTACCAACAAAAACAGCCCCAAAAATCCAGACGCCCAGCGCTTTTTTTCGGAAAATACTAATTGCTGAAATGGTTATAAACAGTCCTGAGATAAGGAAATACCAAGAACCACCGAGAGATACTAGCTTTCCACCGCCCACGATATAAAAAATACCAGTAGCCAATAAAGCTAAACCTAAAATAAAACACCATATTTTGAATAAGATATGAAACTTAGAATCTGACTCAGACATAGATCCTACTCCACATATACTGAACCCGAATAGTTCAAGCATTTGGGCCAGTTAAACTATGTCTAACCAGCCATCAATATTATTAAAAATTAACTTTTACACTCAGGCCTGCCACCCAAGCATCATCGACTTCTTTCACACCAGCAGGTTGATGGATATATTGAATGTTTGGACGTAACATGACGGCCGGAGACCATTGATAGGTATAGTTCAACTCGACATTTAACTCGTCGTCTTGAATTGGAATATAGTCAGATGCAATCGAATCATAGCTATAGTATCCGCGGCTTTCGTTTGTCGAGATCTGTTTATCTTTAGCACGGTCATTGACTACATAATTGGCAATACCAAAACCAATCGAATCATTTGGACGGCTATCAAACGGTCCCTTATACCAAAGAGCAAGTTGTTGTGTACTTTGAACAAAAGTCGTTGCTTTATCATTTACAACGCCGTTAAAACTGACATATAAACCGCGTTTCGGATCTTGGCCGGCATGGCTAAGTTGTTGCTGTGCATTAATCCAGAAGCTTTGTTTTCCGTCATGCACTTTACCCGCAGTTTTAATATCATTTGCTTCTGCGGTTGAGTACAGCGCACCTACTTTATATTCACCCGGTAAACCATTAAAAGCAGCAAGTTTTGGTTTCCATGCAAGTTCAACTGGTATGGTAGCGCCCTTCACGTTGTTCATATCTAGATTAAAACCATCACTGTTTGATTCGGTTTTAATATTGTCTGGATTGACCTCATACACACCAATGCCTAAAGTCCACTCAGGTGCAAACTGATATTTAACGTTTGTCGCCCAAACACCGACTGGTGAGTTATACCAAATTGAACCAATTGATTTTCCTAACTGCCCACCGCAAAGCAATAAGTTCTGAAACTCACATTGAGAACTATTAAAGTCCTCTGACATTCCCATACGACCAAATTTGACCTGTACAGTATTATCAACAAAGCCCTTCTTCACCCATGCTTGGGATAAACGCCAAATTTTCCCGCGACCATAAATTTCTTGAGCATTGCCCAATTGGCTAGAACGTGGGTCTTTAATACGCTCAAGAGTTAATGCATTGCCGTCACGTTTAGTCACGACTAGGCTCGCTGTTGTATCTTTCCAACCAGCAATTTTTTCTAAATCTAGGTTTGCACCTAAAGAAAGTTGTGCGGCATTTTCAAAAGTATTGCTGTCGTTATAACCACCATCTAAATTGGTGGCGCTTTGGCTCATAATAGAAGCAGTAAATTTATAGCCCTGTTGCTCTAATTGCTGGCGTTTTCCATTCCAATCACCAAGCAACCATTGACGGTCTTGTGACCACGGCTCATTTGCAAGTGCAAATTGGCTGCCCAATACAGCAATTGTTAGCACACTCAATTTCATTACATTTGGCATTTCAAGTCCCTTTTGTCTTTTCTGAAATGCGCCCCTGTTTTGAGGCGCTTTATTTTTTGTTATTTAACTTGCACAAACCCGAGTTCAGATGTAGCACCAAAGCGATCAGTCACATTTGCTGTAATTGAGGCAACTTTGACTGTTGGTTTCCAATTGGCTTTTGCTTTACCTTCGGTATCTGTAGCTACTGTTATTGTTCCTAAATATTGCTCAGCTTCTTTTGATACAGTATTTTGGTTGCCAAAAAACTCAACTTGATAGCGTTGATTTGGTAAGCCATTAACTTCTACTGTAACTGAACCTTTATTCGCTGTTAACTTAGGAGCTTTAATACCCTGATTCGGCTGAGCATTACAGTCCTGTTGATTTGGCTGAGTACATGTTTTTTGTTGTTTAGATGGGTCGACAACCACACCACCACCACGAGAACCTACAAATCCTGCATGCTCAAGTGCAGGAACTCCAAATACAATTGCCCCTAAACGCTGATCTGGTACACATGAACCACCCGCTTCACAACGTTTAATATCTTTACCATTGTCCCAAATCAGGTTTTTAGTCAATGTAATTCTTGCATTTGCATCTTTTTCAGAGCGAATGGCTACACCAATACGGTTACCATGTACTTTATTGCTATCAAGAATGTTGCCATCACCCGTCATATTGAAACCAATCGAGTTATTGGTCATTTCGTTGTAGGCGATATAGTTACGTTTGCCCCAGTTAATCTGTAAACCATCTGAATAGTTTTCGAATTTATTACCAACTACGGCATTGTCATTACCCCACAAAATTTCAATACCTTGTGATGGTTCAGGATTTGCTTTTGTTGAAACAAAATGGTTATTCGCAATTAAGTTAAATGCTGCACCACGTGTCAGTTCTAAGCCATCACCATTGTCTTGGAAAATGTTATCTAAGACTTTGTTGTTATTAGTCGTGGTTGCAGTTGGGTTACCTTTACCATCATCACCCGTCAACATAACACCAGCACCGCCGTAGTTATTACTAATACGGTTATGTTGAATCAGGTTATTGCTTGAACGGTTAATCAATACCCCAATACAGAAGCGATGAATGTCCAAACCTTTTAAAGTGACATTGTTGACGTCACGTAATACCAACCCTGGTAAAGTCATAGTACGTACATTGGTGCCGTACTGTTCAGGGTTTGCACCTGGACAAGCTTTTGCACCTTCGCCTTTAATATAGTTTGAACCATCAATTGCGATGTATTCGCCAGTTTTATCCCACTGAGTACCAATGATTTTGACAGGTGCTTTAATCTCAGGAAGTGCACTATTTAATTTAATCGCATAAGGCGCTTTGCCTACTGCTTGAATCAAAATTTCGCTAGCTTCGCTTGGGTTTGCATTGGCTTGTTCAATTGCCCAGCGTAAAGAGCCTTTATTGCTATCATCTTGATAACGGTCAACCACATAAGTTTGGGCCGCAGCTATGCCTGAAACCATCAAACCTAATGCAAGAGTAGTTAAACGTAATGTATTCATTTCATCATATCCTTATGATTTATGGGTTTGTTGGTTGAACTGTTTGTAAAATCTGTTTGAGCTTAGTCACATCAATTTGACCCGGTGCAGAAGCCTGACCAATCATGCCAAAGCTATAACTTCCGCCCATATTGGCAGTCGCAACACGAGAAATCGTACCTAATTGCCCCATCGACATTGTCAATAATGGTTTAGTGGTTTGCTGGCTTACCTTTAAAGTTGCGTTCATTAAAGTGAAAACATCTTGTTTAGATTTTGGCATTACGGCAATTTTGAGAATATCTGCGCCCATTTGATCTTGTTTTAACAAGCGTTTTTCAATTTCATCTTGGCTTGGTGTTTTTTGGAAGTCGTGATTAGACATGACAATCAGCACTTTCTTTTGATGTGCTTTTTGAACAATTTCTGAAACTACTTTTTGATCACGGAACATTTCAACATCTAACCAGTCCATGAACGGATTTTTTAAATAAGCCTGATAATTCTTACCATAATCAGCATCACTAATTTCAAGCTGACCACCTTCATTTTTGGTACGAATAGTGGCAATCATTGGCTTATTGCCTAAAATCTTTTTCAGCTCATGACCTAAGGCAATGACTTGTTTTGTATCGCTGGCAAAGCTTAATAAATCGATACGGAACTCTGCTAAATCAGCATCTGCTGTATTTGCAATGACTTGAGCTTGTGCCAAAGCTTGTTCTTTGTTTGTTGCAGTAATCGGAACAATCGTTTTAACGGCTGTAGCGGCAGGTTGTGTCTGAGCAGCTAAAGCAACAGGTTCAGCATTTACCTGTGCAGTAAAAAATGGGAGTGCAAGCAAACTTAGGCTTAATAATGTTTTCATGTTCATATGTTCATCCTTAAAAAGGCTACACGCATCCTTGAATAATCAGGTGTAGCCTTAGGTGTTTCTTAAATATCAAAAAATACAGTTTCGTCATCGCCTTGAATACGAATATCAAAGCGGTAAACAACTTCACCATTTTCTTCAAAACGTTTTGCAATAAGTGTTTGGCGACGTGGTGCCCATTCAATGCTATTTAGAATCGGATCGTTGGCATTTGCCTCTGCTTCATCTTCAAAATAAACTCGTGTATGAAGACCCAAGTTAATACCGCGAGCGAAAATGACTAATGCAATATGAGGTGCTTGAGTTGAACCTTTACGGCCTGCTGTCGCGCCCGGCTTAATTGTATTAAAGCTCCAAACACCCGTTTCAAAGTCTGCACCTGTACGGCCCCAACCCTGAAATGCCGGGTCAGCTTTTTGCTCACGCGTATCTGCCTGACTTGGATAAATACCGTTCGCATCAGCCTGCCAAATCTCAATGAGTACATCACGTAGCGGTAAACCTAATCCGTCAAACACTTGACCTTCAAGACGAATACGCTCACCTTTTGTCTGGTCTTGAACCAACTGGTTATTAAAGTTATTTTCAAAAACTTCAATACCGGCCTGTTGTGGCAATAAACCAATGTGAACGTAAGGACCACCTGTTTGAGATGGAGTTTCTTTTAATTCCTGAAAATTCCAGTTGTTCATGCTCGTGCTCCCGATTAAGTCAAATCATTTTCGAAGTAAGTCGCTCGACGTCCACGTAAAGTGATGTCAAAACGGTAACAACGGCTATCTGCTTCGATAAAGTTGTTTTTATCTTCTAGTGCAATCAAGGCACGACGTTGATCTTCAGAAGGAATCGTTTTTAAGATCGGACAAGTATCAATGAGCGTATCGCCTTCAAAATAAAACTGCGAAATCAGACGCTGAGCCCAACCATCAGCAATTAAAGAGAAATGAATATGTGCAGGACGCCATTCATTAATACGGTTACGCCATGGGTACGGACCCGGTTTAATGGTACGGAAAATATAAAAACCGTTTTCATCAGTTAAGGTACGACCACAACCACCAAAGTTAGGGTCCATTGCACCAATAAACTTATCGTTTGGATGACGGTAACGACCAGAAGCGTTGGCCTGCCATACTTCTAGAAGTGCATTTTTTACAGGACGACCAAATTGGTCATGAACATAGCCATGAACAATGACACGCTCCCCAATTGGCAAACCATCTTTGGCATAGTTCAAAATCAAATCGTTATCTTTTGGGCCAAACAGGTTTGAAGAAAAATGCGGCGCAGTGACTTCAGTTAAAGTCTCATTAATTGAGATCAATGCATTTTTTGGCGAACGTAATACACTTGTTTTATAACCTGGCGTATACGCTGGTGGATGATCATCTGTATTACGTTGGGCGTAAGCACCCCAGCTATGTTGTGACATCTTTATCTCCTTAATCCTGTTCTTTCGCTGCAATTGGGTTTACTTCTATCCCCAACTCTTTAAAGACTTCTTCAGCCATGTGCATTGCAGCGTTTGCAGCAGGTAAACCCGCATAGAGTGAACTGTGTAAGATCAGCTCTTTTAAATCTTCTTTAGTTACACCGTTGTTGAAACAAGCACGTAAATGCATGCGTAGTTCATCTTCGCGGCCCAGTGCCAATAAAATTGCGATAGTCACTAAACTACGGGTATGACGTGGTAAGCCTGGGCGAGACCACACTTCGCCCCATGCATAACGGCTAATAAAATTTTGGAAATCCTGGTTAAAGTCATTTAGGTTCTGCAAAGACCGACCAACATGTTTTTCACCCAAAACTTCAGTCCGCACCTCAATGCCTTGTTTATAGCGTTGTTCATCATTCATTGTGATAGACCTCTATTAAGTTGCATCGGTATGCGCAACAATTGATTTAATAAATACCGCAACAGCAGCAGCGGTCGCTGGAATGAGTAATAAACTAAGAATGGCGGTAAACGACCAATCATTACCGAGTAACACAGCTCCAATCCACGCACCAAATACAGCACCAAAACGCCCAATACCCGTCATCCAAGACACGCCTGTTGCACGGCACTGAGTTGGATAGAAGCGTGCACTTAACGCCGGCATCGAAGATTGCGCACCATTAATGGCGATACCCGCACAAAGCACCAATACTGCAAGTAAGGTTGAGTTGCCTAAGCTTTGACCGACAGCAATTGCAAATAGACCTGCGGCAAAGTAGAAAATGGCGATGACTCGGTTCGGGTTGAATTTGTCCATTGCCCAACCAATAAACAATGCGCTCACTACACCGCCGAACTGGAACAAACCGCCAATAAATGCAGCACGCTCCATCGAAGCACCTGTTTCACGCATAAGTGTTGGTAACCAACTTGTTAGCAAGTAAACAACCACGAGTCCCATGAAGTAAGTCACCCAAAGCAAAACCGTACCTTTGGCATATGGCTTAGAAAACATAATTCCAAAGACATTTTTCTTTTGAACAACTTCTGTTTTCTCTTCAGGCACATGAAATGCTGTCGCATTTTGAATCTGTGCTGGTGCAATATGATTTAAGATTTTGCGTACTTTTTCTGGATTCTTACCTTTCACAATTAAAAAGCGGTAAGACTCAGGTAACACCAAAATCACTAAAATCATTAAAATTAAAGGTGACCAGCCGCCGAGCAAAAATAAACTATGCCAACCGTAGGTCGGGATAAGCCAACTGCTAATAAAACCACCTGTAGCCATACCCAAGTTGTAGCCACAGAACATACATGTCACGAGTAACGAGCGAATGCGGGTTGGACAGTACTCAGAAAATAAAGTGGTCGCATTCGGCATAGCTGCGCCGAGCCCAATACCTGTCAAAAACCGTAAAACGACAAGGTTATCCAAGTTGGTTGCATAAGCAGATGCCAAGGTGAACCCACCAAATACAAGCATCGAAAAGGCTAAAACAATTTTGCGGCCAAAGCGGTCAGCTGTCGGGCCAGAAACTAAAGCTCCAATAATCATTCCACCAAGTGCGGCACTCATCACCGGCCCTAACTGAGAACGGTCAACGCCCCAGTCCTGAGCCAATGCTGGAGCGATAAAACCCATTGCAGCTGTATCGATACCATCAGTAAAAATAATTAAGAAACAGATGATTGCGATCATCCATTGATATTTACTAAGTGGAGCATCATTAATCAGTGCTTGAGCATCGATGGTTTTGCTTGGTGTAGCGTAATCCTGAGACGCCATATTTGCCTCCTTAAGGCCAATTCCTTTTAAATTACTAAGCGATTAGATTTGCTGAATAAATCTAGTCAATTCCTGAGTAAATCTTTGTGGTTGCTCAATATTAGAAAGATGAGATGCTTCGAGTTTTGCAAGCTGACTGTTATTAATCGCCTTCTGCATAAATTCGGCATCTGCTACTGTCGTTACCGGATCTTCTGTTCCTGCAATCAGTAGCGTTGGAATTTGGATTTGTGCAATTTCATCTCTCAAATCGGCATACGCTAAAGCGCGACATGCATTGGCATAACCTTGTGCTGGCGTGTTTGCGAGACTTTGAATCGTTGTCTGTGCAACCACATTATGCTGATAGTCAAATTTTTCACTGAACCAGCGGGTATGGGTAGTTTTAACTAGCTCGGCTAAACCATTTTTTTCTACCGATTCAGCACGACTTAACCAAGCCTCGGTTTGACCAATTTTGGCTGCTGAGTTTGCAACTGTAATGCTATTAAAACGATTTGGATGATGAATACCCAACCACAGCCCTGTAATTCCGCCCATTGAAATGCCGCAAAAATGAGCTTTTTCAATATTCAAGGCATCTAAAATATCAACAACATCTTCAGCTAAGTTTTGCAATGTGGTGTCACTAATTACATCACTTTCACCATGACCACGTGTGTCGTATGTAATGACATTAAAATGACTTTTTAATTCATTCAGCTGAGATTGCCACATACCATGGTCTGTTCCTAATGAATTAGAAAACACAAGTACAGGAGCATCTTTTAGACAATCTGTATAAACTGCTAACTGTTTTCCTTGACGATTGCTAATAGTCTGTTTCACTTTGACTCTCCTTGTGCTTCTTTCAAAACCGCATCAATCTGTTGCTGAATATTGCCTAAATAGTTTTCTGGTTTGAAAATATTCCTTATCTCTTCTTGGCTAAACTGCCCTTTTACTTCATCTAGTTGGCTAACAACATCAAACAAATGCTGGTTTTGTGCTACTGCTGTTTTACATGCAGCTTCAACCAAATGATGAGCATTTAAACGTCCAATCTTGGGTGCAAGTGCCATCATCACCGCTTCTGCCATAATTAACCCGTTGGTACACTCAAGGTTCTGTTGCATATGCTCAGCATTAACTTCAAAACCTTGTAGAACTTCACCAGTACGAGTTAATGCTCCAGCACAAAGCTGAAAGATTTCTGGAACTGCTAACCATTCTGCATGCCACGAACCTAAGCTACGTTCATGTTCCTGTACCATGCTTTGATAAATGCTAGACATCAGTGCTGGTACACGATTCGCCGCGGCCAATACGGATGCTGCCGCAACTGGATTACGCTTATGAGGCATGGTCGATGAACCACCACGACCCTTTGCGGTTGGCTCAAACAACTCTGCAATTTCAGTTTGCATCATGAGTGACCAATCCCGTGCCATCTTGCCCGTATTCCCGACAATCATGCCAAGCACACTTGCAATTTCTACAATACGGTCACGCTCACCATGCCATGTACTTGTTGGTACTGTCAGATTCAGTTGCTCCGCAAATGCACTGACCACAAGCGAACCTTGGTCTTGCAATGAAGCCAACGAACCCACAGCACCGCCTAACTGAGCAGTGAGCACACGTGATTTCATAGCTTGTATACGATCTAAATCACGTTTAAATGCAGAAGCCCAACGAGCAAGCTTATGCCCTAAAGTAATAGGTAAAGCTTGCTGTAACCATGTACGCCCAATCATGACTTGATGGCGATATTGTTTAGCTTGTTGTAATGCTGTGGTGTAGCACTGTTGAAGTTGACCTTCCACAATATTCAACGCATCACGGCATTGCAAAATACAAGCTGTGTCTAAAATATCCTGACTGGTTGCTCCCCAATGCACATAACGCGAAGCATCTTCATCAGTATCTTTAACAATTGCCGTAAGCTGTTTTACAAATGGAATTGCGATATTCCCAGCTAAGCCAGTTGCTACCGCCAAAGCCGAAAAGTCAAACTTTTCTAACGCCTGTTCAGCTACTTGGGCAATGGTATTTGCTGCATTTTGAGGAATCACGCCAACTTGTGCCTGCGCTTGGGCTAACGCAACTTCAACCTGAATCATGTAGGTGATTAAAGATGAGTCACTAAAGATGTCAGTGACCTCCTCTTGGTAAAACAAGCTGGCATATAACTGGCTCATGATTAGACTCTCTCAATAATCAATGCGATACCTTGACCTACCCCAATACACATTGAACACAAGGCATAACGGCCACCTGTTTGTTCAAGCTGGTTTAAAGCTGTCGTCACAAGACGTGCACCTGATGCACCAAGTGGATGACCTAATGCAATGGCACCACCGTTTGGGTTTACCTTGTCAGAGTTGTCTGGTAAGCCTAAATCACGGGTCACTGCCAAAGCCTGTGCAGCAAAGGCTTCATTGAGCTCAATTACATCCATTTGCTCTAAAGTCAGGTTGGCTTGTTTAAGTAATTTTTTAATCGCTGGAGCCGGAGCAAAACCCATAATGCGTGGTTCTACACCCACCGCTGTTGAGGCAATGATCTTGGCACGCGGTTTTAAGTTGTAAGCCTGAACTGCATCATCAGAAGCTATCAGCAGAGCCGCTGCACCATCATTAATGCCTGAAGCATTCCCCGCAGTAACTGTGCCATCTGCTTTAACCACAGGTTTAAGTTTGCTTAAACCTTCAAGGGTGGTTGATGCACGAGGATGTTCATCGGTATCAATCACAACAGCATCACCCTTACGTTGAGGGATTTCAACTGCCACGATTTCTTTAGAAAAAAAGCCTTTGGCTTGCGCGCTTGCGGTGCGTTGTTGGCTCACCAAGGCAAACTGGTCCTGATCTGCACGATTGACGTTGAACTGTTCAGCGACGTTTTCGGCAGTCTGGGGCATGGTGTCTACACCATACAATTCTTTAAGTTTAGGGTTAATGAAACGCCAGCCCATAGTGGTGTCTTCAATCTTCTGGCTACGGCCAAAGGCACTGTCAGACTTACCCATCACATAAGGTGCACGGCTCATGCTTTCCACACCACCTGCAATCACTAGATTCGCTTCACCTGCTTTAATGGCACGGGCAGCAATAGCAATGGCATCGAGTGATGAACCACACAAACGGTTAATGGTGGTTGCTGGAACCTGATACGGTAACCCAGCAAGCAGTGCTGACATACGGCCGACATTACGGTTATCTTCACCGGCTTGATTGGCACAGCCATAGATCACATCATCGACCTGTTCCCAATCTACACTTGGGTTACGCTGCATGAGCGCTTTAATCGGCACAGCGCCAAGGTCATCGGCACGGACGGGTGCAAGGCCACCGGCGTAACGGCCAAATGGAGTACGGATGGCATCGATGATATAAGCGTTTTTTAATGTCATTTCCCTACTTCCTTACCCTTGAGTCGCATCAATCAAAGTTGCACCGGTTAAAGCCTGTAACTCATCAAAGCTAAGACCTTCAACTTTCTCAATCACCTTTAAACCAGCTTTGGTCACATCAATCACACACAGGTCAGTGTAAATACGGTCAACACAGTGTTTACCCGTTACCGGATAGGTCAGCTCAGCCACAATCTTCGGCTCACCTTGTTTAGTCACATGGTCTGTAGTGATAAATACTTTCTTGGCACCAACCGCCAAATCCATCGCACCACCAACAGCAGGAATCGCATCCGGCGCACCCGTGTGCCAGTTCGCCAAGTCACCATTCGCTGCCACCTGAAATGCCCCAAGCACCGCAATATCAAGGTGACCACCACGCATCATGGCAAATGAATCGCCATGGTGGAAAAAGCTGCCGCCTTCAAGCATAGTCACAAACTCTTTACCCGCATTAATCAGTTCAGGGTCTTCTTCACCTGCCGCTGGTGGCGGGCCAAAAGCCAACAGGCCATTTTCAGAATGAAGGAAAATATCTTTATCGTTAGGTAAGTAGCTGGCAATTTTAGTCGGTAAGCCAATGCCCAAGTTCACATAGGCGCCATCTGGAATATCTTGTGCCACACGTTGTGCAATCTGGTCACGGCTGAGTTTCTGGTAGCTCATGTTATTTCTCCTTATTGCTTACTGTGCTGGCGTTACTTGTACAACATGCTGTACAAAGATACCTGGGGTAATGATGTGTTCCGGGTCTAATCCACCCAGTTCAACCACTTCAGAAACCTGAGCAATGGTGACATCAGCAGCCATGGCCATGATCGGGCCAAAGTTACGTGCAGATTTACGGTAAACCAGATTGCCCCAGCGGTCGCCCTTATAGGCTTTAATCAGGGCAAAGTCAGCCTTAATTGGATACTCAAGCACATAGTCTTTACCATCAATATGACGGGTTTCTTTGCCTTCAGCTAAAAGTGTTCCAAAGCCTGTTGGGGTAAACACCGCCCCAAGACCCATACCTGCTGCCTGAATACGGCACGCCAGATTGCCTTGCGGTACCAGTTCAAGTTCAACCTTTCCGGCACGGTACAGTTCATCAAACACATAAGAGTCCGACTGACGTGGGAAAGAGCAAATCACTTTTTTAATTGAACCGGCTTTGAGCAGTTTAGCCAGACCATAATCCCCATTACCGGCATTGTTGCTCACAATGGTCAGGTCCTTAACACCTAGTTCAATCAGACCATCAATGAGTTCAGCGGGTTGTCCTGCGGTACCGAAACCACCAATCAGAATGGTTGCACCATCTTTAATCTGCGATAAAACCTCGCTTAGTGAGGACTTACTTTTGTCAATCATTAGACAACTCCATTGTGCTCATTGAAGAAGAGAGAGGTAAGAGATTTAGGCACACTGAGGCGAGAAGAATAGATAAATATTTCACTCAATCCCGAGTGTTTCCCTTAGATTTCCCTTTTAAACATTTTTGATAATTTTCAGATTTTGATCTAGTCAGCTATATATAGTTTTGTTCGATTTAGGATTTTTTTGTTCGACTATCGAACATTATCTAAGTAAATTACTTATTCAATCTTACAAATACAAGTTGTAAAAAAATACTAATTATTTTGGATAGATATGTAGAAACACCATATTCACTTAGGCTATTTTATAAGTAAAAATTACCATCTATCCTGTATATAAAATCTTAATTTTGTGATTGTAAAATCAAGCGAGCAAGTTCTAAATCATCAGGGTAAGTAATTTTTATATTATCAGAACGCCCCATGACCACCTGTACACTCTCTCCTATAGATTCAAGTGCACTCGCCTCATCTGTAATAATCAAATTATTTTTTAGCGCTGTTTCTATTGCTTTTTTAAGAATTCCAATTTTAGCAATTTGAGGAGTTTGAGCTTGCCACAACAGCTCTCGACTCACAGTTTTATCAATTTGCTGTTCCTGATTTACTTGTTTTAGCGTATCGCGTACCGGAATTGCCAAAATAGCACTCTGATTAGTCTCAATTGCATTTTTAACAAGAGTATTCAAACATTCAAAAGTCACACAAGGCCTTGCTGCATCATGTACTAATACCCAATCATCCTCATCCGCAATCTGTGATAGATAATTCAGCGCATTTAATACCGAGTGCACACGTTCAACACCACCATTACAAAAATGCGCTTTATGCTTATCTTGAAAAGATAAAGTTGAGGCAAAAGTATCTTGTTTTCCAATTGCCAAAACATAACCCGTAAGCGGAAGCTGACTTAAACGCTTAACCGTATGTTCTATAACAGTAGCATCTTGAATATATTGGTATTGCTTTAATTCAGTTTTGGAAAACCGACTTCCTGAACCAGCGGCAGGGATAACTGCCCATAATTTAGTCTGGGATGTCTGGTGATGGAGGTGTCTCATTAGTTTCCAAATCTACTTTAGCGTTCGGGTCAATATAAATAGGTTTGTAATGGGTACTAATTGTACTCATTTGAACAAATGTCTCATGTGGCTTAACCAAACCTAGATCTAGGCGAGCATGCTCTTCTATCGCCTCCGTACCATTCTTTAGGTCGAAAACTTCAGCTGCCAAAATACGGTTTCGCTCTTTAAGCTCGTCATTTACTTCGGCTTGTTGTTGAATCTGCTGCATAAGCGCTTGATGAGGAAAATAACCACCCTCACCTAACCAAAACTGATATTGCAATATAACCACTAAAACAATAACCAGTAGCAATATAAGTTTGCTTGAAGTGGAACGAAATACTTCTAACATAGCATTAAGAGCTTTAATTAAAAACTTTGATTAAGTTTTTGTATTGTATGACAATTTACAAGCAGCATGCAAAATTCCTGCAAAGTTCCTGCAAAACGATGAATGATCATATTACTTTAAATTGACCATTGTGACATGTTTCATTTTGTCAAAATTCAACTCAATTGGAAAGGAAAATAATGTTTATGAACACAACTGCTTATAAATCAATCTATGCATATAAAAATACTTCTAATTAACAAAAAAAGCATCTCAGTAAATATAAAAAAGCTTCCTGAAAGATATAAAGAAATAGATTCTCTGAACATAAAGACTATCTTCTTACCACCAATGACCAAAGTTTAAATATTGTATTACTTACAATGCTTGATTCCGGCCGTAGTTTTATTCAAGATGATAAATTAATAAAACAGAATTTTTTTAAAATTTAATAGCTGTATCGTCATTTTTTTCAAGCTCGGCCCTTCTATTCTATATATGAGATTTATATCTTTTAATTTCATATAACAATACACATATATCAATTTCTTAACCAATAACCACTTAAAAAGTATATTTTTTTTAATTTTATTCTGATATGAATTTTAAATGTATTTTTTATACATATTTAAACAAGTGAGAAAAAGATGGATCTTTCTAATATTCTTATAGGTGACACAACGTGGTCCTTTGTTTTAGAAATTTTGGTCCGTTGTACCATCATGTTTATCATTATCATTAGTTTTCTAAGGCTATCTGGTAAACGTGGTATTCGGCAACTCTCCTTATTTGAGCTTGCCATTATTTTATGTTTAGGTTCTGCTGCTGGCGATCCTATGTTTACTAAAGATTTACCGATTGCCCATGCATTGATAGCTTTTATCGCTATTCTTTCTCTATATCGCCTGGTCACTTGGGGTATGGTAAAACATAAAAAAATTGAAGATTTATTGGAAGGAAAAGCGCTCTGTGTCGTTAAAGAAGGCCTTTTAGTCTACAAAGATTTCCAAAAACAGACTTATTCTCATGATGAGTTTTTTTCGGAAATGCGCCAACAAAACGTTGAACATTTAGGCCAAGTCAGAACAGCCCTGCTTGAATCGGATGGTATTCTGAGCTTGCTTTATTATGAAGATGAAGATGTCAAATGGGGACTTCCCTTATTCCCTGATGCTTATCGTAAAGCAGAAGTTCTTAAAATTAATACTTTTTATTCCTGTATGAAATGTGGCGAAACTAAAATTTTAAATAAGCTAGACCAAGAATGCTCTCGTTGTCATCACCACAGTTGGGCTGAATCTTTAAAAACCCGGCGCTTAGGGTAAATAAAAAGTGCTATTTCTAACACTTAGAAATAGCACTTATATTTAGATATTAATTTTTCATCAATATTTAAATATATAAAGCTTTATTCAAAAGATTAGTTTAAACCTTTGAATTCAGCTTTACCGCGGTAAACCGCTTTAGTTAACTCTTCAATACGAAGCAATTGGTTATATTTAGAAACACGGTCAGAACGGCAAAGTGAACCAGTCTTAATTTGACCTGCTGCTGTACCTACTGCTAAATCAGCAATAGTTGAATCTTCTGTTTCACCAGAACGGTGAGAAATAACAGTAGTGTAACCATTTGCTTTAGCAAGGTAGATTGCATCTAAAGTTTCAGTCAATGTACCAATCTGGTTATATTTGATCAAAATTGAGTTACCAACTTTTTCATCAATACCACGTTGTAAAATCTTAGGATTAGTTACGAATAAATCGTCACCAACCAATTGGATTTTATCACCAAGAATTGAAGTTAAGTAACTCCAGCCTTCCCAGTCAGACTCATCCAAACCATCTTCAATAGAGATAATTGGATACTGCTTAACAAGACCAGCTAAGTAATCAGCAAATTGATTGCTTGTAAAAGACTTGTTGCCTTCACCTTCAAGAATATATTGACCATTCTTGTAGAATTCTGAAGATGCACAGTCAAGTGCAAGCATAATATCTGAACCAGCTTTATAACCAGTTTGCTCAATTGCTTGAAGAATTACTGTAATCGCTTCTTCATTTGAACGAAGGTTAGGCGCAAAACCACCTTCATCACCTACAGCTGTGTTCAAACCTTGTTTCTTAAGAACTGATTTCAAAGAATGGAATACTTCTGCACCAGCACGTAATGCTTCAGCGAATGAAGTGAAACCAACTGGCTCAATCATGAACTCTTGAATATCAACAGTGTTATCTGCGTGAGCACCACCGTTCAAAATGTTCATCATTGGTACAGGCATAGTCAAAGTAGTTTGACCACGTAAGTTAGCAATGTATTGGAACAATGGAAGTTTTTGTTCAGCTGCTGCTGCGTGAGCTGCTGCTAAAGATACCGCCAAAGTTGCATTAGCACCTAATTTAGATTTGTTTTCAGTGCCATCAAAAGCAATCATTTTTTCATCAAGCGCTTTTTGTTCAAAAACACTTTGACCAACAAGCAATTCATGAATTGAGCTATTTACATTCTGAACAGCAGTACGAACGCCTTTACCTAAGTAACGAGATTTGTCGCCGTCACGAAGTTCTAAAGCTTCACGAGAACCAGTTGAAGCACCAGATGGTGCACATGCACGACCAACCACCCCAGATTCTAAGATGACGTCTGCTTCGATGGTTGGGTTACCACGAGAGTCCAAAATTTCACGTGCACGAATGTCAACGATTTGGCTCATGAACAATTCCTCAGTTGAATGAATAACGCGATGCAAATTCCTGCATCAATGAGTATCTAACTTTTTGAATCCTTTAACTAAAGTATCCAATTCTTTTAGTTGTGCCAAGAATGGCTCAAGCTGTGACAAGCGCAATGCAGATGGTCCATCACATTTCGCTTTATCTGGATCTGGATGAGACTCTAGGAATAATCCCGCTAAACCTGTTGCCATACCTGCGCGCGCTAAAGTTGTAATTTGAGCACGGCGACCACCAGCTGAATCTGAACGACCACCTGGAGTTTGTAAAGCATGAGTCACGTCAAAGAATACAGGTACATTCATTTCTTTCATGATGTCAAAGCCAAGCATGTCTACAACTAAATTGTTATAGCCAAATGCTGAGCCACGCTCACAAAGAATAAGTTTGTCATTTCCCGCTTCTAAACATTTATGCAAAATATGGCGCATTTCATGAGGAGCCAAGAACTGTGCTTTTTTAATGTTGATAATAGCTTGGGTTTTCGCCATTGCTTCAACAAGATCAGTTTGACGGCTTAAGAAAGCAGGAAGCTGGATAATATCAGCGACTTCGGCAACTGGCGCTGCCTGATATGGTTCGTGAACGTCGGTAATAATGGGTACATTAAAATGTTTTTTAATGTCGCCTAACCATTCAATACCTTTTTCAAGTCCAGGACCACGGAATGAATGCAAACTAGAACGGTTTGCTTTATCAAAACTCGCCTTAAATACATAAGGAATATCTAGGCGTTTACAAATATCAATATAAGTTTCAGCAATTTCAAAAGCTAAATCTTTTGACTCGAGTACGTTCATTCCGCCAAATAGTACAAATGGCAAATGATTTGCCATTTGTATATCGCCTAAACGTACAACTTCTTGTGGTTTTAATTGTGACATTTAAACTTTCCCAGTTTATTTTTAAATCGCATTACTTACTTTTTTGATGCTGTGTTTTTGCAGCGTCAATAAAACTAGCAAACAATGGATGTCCATCACGTGGTGAACTTGTAAATTCCGGGTGGAATTGTACAGCAATAAACCAAGGATGTTCAGGAATTTCTACAGTTTCAACTAAATGTTGCGCTGAAGAATAACCAGAAATCTTCATGCCCGCTTGTTCAATCGCTTCAATGAAACGATTATTCATTTCATAACGGTGACGATGACGTTCGGTAATCTCAGCTTTTCCGTAAACTTCACGAGTTTTTGTGCCTTCAACCAATTCTGATTTTTGTGCACCTAAACGCATTGTTCCGCCTAAGTCAGACTCAAGGCTACGCTGTTGTAATTCACCGCGCTCATCTAACCATTCGGTAATTAAACCAATCAATGGATATTTTGTAGAACGGTTAAATTCTGTAGAAGAAGCTTCTGGCATACCTGCAACATGGCGAGCATATTCAATAACAGCCAACTGCATACCCAAACAGATTCCCAAGAAAGGAATACCATTTTCACGTGCGTATTGAATAGCTTTCATTTTGCCTTCAGTACCACGCTCACCAAAACCACCAGGAACTAAAATCGCATCAGCTGTTTTCAAAATAGAAACATCTTGACTTTCAAGCTCTTCAGCATTGACATAATCAATTTGTACTTTTACGCGATTTTTAATACCAGCATGTAACAATGCTTCGTTTACAGATTTATAAGCATCCGGTAATTCAACATACTTACCGACCATTGCTACACGTACTGTGTATTCCGGGTTAAGTAATGCTTCTACAACATTATCCCAATCAGTTAAGTCAGCTTCTGGTAAATCAGTAAAACCAAAACGTTCACAAATCAGGTCATCTACATTTTGCTCATAGAAGCCACGTGGAATTTGATAGATCGTTTTCGCATCTTTACACACGACAACCGCACGAGCTTCTACGTTCGTGAATAACGCGATCTTACGTTTAGTGTCAGCATCAACATCATACTCAGTACGACAGATAAGAATATCTGGCTGAATACCGATTGAAAGTAACTCTTTTACAGAGTGCTGAGTTGGTTTTGTTTTTAACTCCGCTGCTGACTTAATATATGGCAACAAAGTTAAATGCATAAGCATGGTACGTTTATGACCAAGCTCAACCATTAACTGACGAACCGACTCCATAAACGGTAAAGATTCGATATCACCTACGGTACCACCGATCTCTACGATAGCAACATCATAGCCTTCGCCCGCGCGGAGTACACGTTCTTTAATATTGTCGGTAATATGAGGAATAACCTGAACTGTACCACCTAAGTAATCACCACGACGCTCTTTATTTAAAACGTCTTGATATACACGACCACTAGTGAAGTTGTTTAGTTTGGTCATTTTCGCGCGACGTAAGAAACGTTCGTAATAACCCAGATCCAGATCTGTTTCTGCACCATCTTCGGTAACAAAAACTTCACCATGCTGGAATGGGCTCATTGTCCCTGGATCGACATTAATATAAGGATCCATTTTAACCATTGTGACTTTTAAGCCACGAGCTTCCAAAAGTGCAGCAACAGAAGCAGCAGAAATACCTTTACCTAGCGATGAAACCACACCACCAGTGACAAAAATAAAATGGGTCATTAAGTTTCTCGTACAATCAAGCCGAAATCGGCCTACAATGTTTGGCAATTTTACTGTACTCTGCCCCTATAAAGCAAAGTCAAACCGCATCAATTCAAAGAACAATAAACAACTGGTTATTCTATCAGCATTTTTAATAAAAAATTAGCTCAATCTGACATGATTTTTTCATAGCTATTTACTGTTATAATGCCAATTCCTCAATTAAATGTTGTTTAGGGCAATGGCAAATAAAAAACTTTTAATCTGTGCTGCAATTGCGGCTGGACTATTGTTAACCGCATGCGTTAAAAAAGAGACACCGAAAGAAGAAGAGCAAGACAAGGTTGAAACTGCTGTTTCAGAACCTCAACCACAGAAGCCTGCAAAATTTGAATCTTTAGAGAGTGTAGATACTCAAGAAGCTCAAGTTCAAGAGCAACCACAAGTTGAAGTTCATCGTGAAGAAACTGCTAACACGACAACTGAAATTCGCCGTGAAACTCGTCCTGCGCGTTCTGATGAATCTTCACAGACACAAGTTGCTGAACAACCTAAATCTGAGACACCAAAAGTAGAACCTAAACCAGAAAAAAAACCTGAGCCTAAAGCTGAACCTAAACCGGAAAAAGCTCAGTCAAAACCAGCTGCTAAGGCAACTGAACCTGCGAACACAGAAGATGATGCCGTTGCTGCTGCTATTGCTGCTGCAACACCAGCACTTAAGAACTAAGCTTCTGTTCAAGAATGCCCAAATTATTTTTTTAATTTGGGTATTTATATAAATAGTCATAATACAAATAAATTTAATTTTATTACTTTTTGTCTTTAAAGCTCTCCTGTCTATCATTTTAGGACAATCTATTTTCAATCATTCGAAATTTATTGACTCCAATCTAGTCTGCTTATAATTTTTATTAACAAGTTCCTTTTTGGAACCTAATCTAAAAGAAGATTGGAGCAAGAAAATGAAAACAGCTTTAAACCGTACACCAGCCTCTTTTCCTGTCCGCCGCATGGACTACAATTTTGAAGATACTCCGCGCTATTGGTGCAATCATGAGCCTTCTCTCACCCACTATTTCACGGGTCTTTCGACTTTATTTCCTGAAGGTGAATCATACTTTGTTAGATCTGTCCGTGCTTTACGAGCTAAAGCTAAAGAGAATGAAATTCTAGACAGAGAAATAGGCGCATTTATTGGTCAAGAAGCAATGCATTCTAAAGAACATCATGCTTTCCATGTCAGTGCACAACAATATGGTTTAAACCCAGAATCACTAGAGAAAGCTACAGGTATTGTTCTTAAAGCTATTGAGAAAGTTTTTAGTAAAAAATGGAATTTATTGATAACTGTTGGATTAGAACACTATACAGCTGTTCTGGTAGTCAGCATGATGCAATCCGTAAATGAGCTTATGACCGACAACACTATTCGCAACCTATGGTTATGGCACAGTGTAGAAGAAACCGAGCATAAAGCTGTTGCATTCGATTTATATCAACATCTATATGGCAACGGATTAGATGCATATATTCCACGTGTTGGAATTTTTACATTCAGTTTAGTTTTGATTACAGCCTTTTCAACTATTTACCATATTGTTTTAATGAAACGAGATAAGCAACTGACCAATTTCAAAACTTGGCGCAACTTTTTTAAGTTTGCGAGCAAACAATATAAAGTGTTGATTCCTAAATTTCTTGAATACTACCGTTTTGATTTTCACCCTAATCAAACAGATGAAAAAGCTTTAGTTGCCGCTACAAAAGTAAAACTTGGAATAAATGATAGATCACTCCTCTTATCTTAAGGTATAAAAAATAAAGCCCAAGATCTGGGCTTTATTTATATTCAAAGATTATCTATTTATTATGTTCAATTAAAAAATAATCAGCCATGAGACGTGCTGCCCACGATGTACTGCGCCATCCCTCATAAAATGCACAATGACTTCCTTTTTTCGTTGTCACCACAGCAACATTGCTCATCTGCTGAATTGGCTCTTTATATGGCTCTAAATTTTTAATAGAACATACAGGGTCATCTTCAGCATTCAAAATCATTAAAGGAATTTTAATATTTTCGAACACATAAATCGGGTTAATAGATTTACAGTAAGTTTCATAATCTTCAAAACCCGCCATTTCGAAGTATTCTTTTTCAAATTCTTCCAAATTGGTTGCTGATAAAACCCTCTCTAAAGATGCAATCTGACTCCATGTATTTTGGTACGGATAAATAAAATACTTGAAGAGCTTTTTAGTCATCATTTTACTGTAAAAAGGATGGACATTTTTAAAACCAATTTCCGTGTTATAGCCCGGACACATCGCAAACGCAGCTTTAAAAGGTGTGTCTTCGCCTTGTTCACCCAAATAACGAACTAGTAGCCCCGTACCGGCCGAAGAACCTACCGCATATAGATCCGATGCCGGAAATAAACTTTGAATATGGTTAAGTTGTTCTTTTAAATCACTCGTAGAGCCAAAAAGAGAAATTTGCGGCACAGGCATTGGCAAACCTGCGTGACCACGACGCAGGCATAATGCAATTCGCCAGCCTGTGTATTGATTTAAATCGCGTACCAATTCACGCATACTCTCAGGTGTACCTGTAATGGTATGCATAATTACAACTGTTGGTGTATCTGGCGGTAAGTTATAGCCATACCAAGCAATTGCGGTAATACCACCATCACTCATAGTGAGTTGATCAATTCGATCATATGCCAACTTTATTGTTTGTTTTCTAATAAGATCAAAATAAAGTAAGTGAACATGACTATTTGTGAGCCAAGGCGTAGGACGATATTTCTGTTTAAGTTGTGGCAACTTATCCAAAATATCTTTTATTTTTCCTTGAGGATGATAATAGACTTTTGGATGCTCAGCGCCCAACACTAAATCGAACAGCTCCGAACCGAAATCTTTAATTTTATTAAAAACAGATATGCCCATATCCAATAACTACCTATGACTATGAGTTAAATGATTGCCGCACTATGGCTGCAACCTGCCGTCCCCAAACTGCGTAAACTTCTTTACTTGGATGAAAACCGTCACTTGCCATATGCAAGTTCATGGCTTGAAAAGTTTCAACATCATATTCAAGAAACTTAAAATGGCTTTGTGGTGCTAACCATTGTTGTAATTTTTGATTCATTTGCTCTGCATATTGCCCAAACAACCAAGCTAATGGATTCGGTAAAGCCGGGAAATGTTGCATTGGAGGCACACCGGAAACGATAATCAACTTTGGCTGAAAACGTTTCTGTATATGCTCAAATAATTGCTTCTGTTGTTTAATCCATGATTTAGCAGAGGTCAACTTTGTGACATCATTTACACCAATAGATGTCACAATCACATCATACTTCTGCTCTTCCAAATGCTGCAAAGCATTAAAAACTTGTCGAGTTGTATCACCAGTTTTAGCATGAAGTTTCCACTGTAGGGAAAATTCATTTTGCAGTTCTTGAATAATAGCACCAGACAAGGCATCTTTCTGATTTTCTACACCAACACCTGCTGCGGCAGAATCCCCCAAAATAAGCAGAGATAAAGATTTACCTTGACCAGCTCTACCTTCTCGTTCACCTTTAGCTTCTGCTAAACGTGGTGTGTTCTTCCGAACTTTATGGCCTTGTATGAATAATACGGGTAATAAAAACAACGTTGAAAGTTTTAACCACATTTTTATATACCTCAATATTCTTAGGCTATTTAACAAAATTATTGAGGTTTAAATTGAGCTATTCGTATGCCCATTTGCTCAGCTAATACAGCTAAACCGCTCATTGGACGAATCATTACTTCAAAATCAACAATTTTACCCTGCTCATTAAAACGAATCATATCAATACCTTTTAATGACTTATCACCTACATTCGCACTAAACTCTAGCACTACATTTTCACCATCTTCCGTATAAAATTCTCGATGATAGGTAAAATTCTGAAATACCTGAATTACATTGGTGAGAATAAAGAAAACAACTTGTCTTCCCTCATAAGGTTTATAAGCAACCGGTGAATGGAAAATGACTTCATCTGCTAGCAAATCATTTAAGTTCGATAAGTCATTTGATTGAATCATGTGATGCCATTTTTCTAATGACTGTTTAGTTATTTCGAGTGTCATTTTTATTTTTCCTTCAAATAGGTTTTAGTAATGAGCATTCTCTTACCCAAGACAATGCTCATTTAAGTCATTAAAGAACCGCTGCTAGTTCAGCACCTTGACGAATAGCACGTTTAGCATCCAACTCACCTGCTTCTTTAGCGCCACCAATCAAATGAACACTCTTACCATCTGCTTTTAATTGGTCATACATCGCAGTAAATGATTCTTGACCCGCGCAAATCACAACATTATCAACCTCAAGCACTGTTGGTTTGCCATCAACAGTAATATGAAGCCCTTGATCATCTACTTTGTCGTATTGCACACCTGCTAACATTTTCACGTTTCTGTTCTTAAGCCCGGTACGGTGAATCCAACCAGTCGTTTTACCCAGCCCCGCGCCTACTGAGGAAGCTTTACGCTGCAACAAATAGATTTCTCGTTCAGAAGCTTCAACTTTTGGCTGCTTTAAACCTCCGACATGTTCATAGTGAGTATCAATACCCCACTCTTCATAAAATTTTTCTGGATTTAAACTGCCACTTTCACCTTCATGGGTTAGGTACTCAGCCGTATCAAAACCAATACCACCTGCACCAATAATGGCAACACGCTGACCTACTGGTACACGCTCTTTAAGCACCTGTAAGTAGCTCAACACTTTTGGATGATCAATACCTTCAAATTGTAATTGACGAGGTGTTACACCAGTTGCAACTACGATTTCATCAAAGTCTGATTGGCTTAACTCTTCATAAGTGGCTGGATGGTTTAATACAAGCTCAATGTTCGGGCGTAATTCAATTTGACGATTGAAATAACGCAATGTTTCGTAGAACTCTTCTTTGCCTGGCACAGTTTTAGCGATATTAAACTGACCACCAATTTGATGACTTGCTTCAAAGATTTTAACTTGGTGTCCACGATCTGCCGCATATACAGCAAAACTTAAACCTGCTGGTCCGGCCCCAATGACAGCAATATTTTTCTGACTTTGTACTTCTTTAAAGATTAGTTCTGTTTCATAACATGCTCGAGGATTAACCAAACATGTTGCAATTTTCATAGAGAAAATGTGGTCGAGACAAGCTTGGTTACAGCCAATACACGTATTAATTTCATCGCTACGGCCTTCACTTGCTTTTAAAACAAAATCAGGATCTGCAAGCATTGGACGTGCCATTGAAACCATATCCGCATGACCCGACGCTAATACATGTTCAGCCATTTCTGGTGTATTAATACGGTTCGATGTAATTAATGGAACTGAAACTTCACCTTTTAATTTTTCAGTGACCCAAGTAAATGCAGCTCTTGGAACTTTGGTGGCAATTGTTGGAATACGAGCTTCATGCCAGCCAATACCCGTATTAATGATCGTAGCCCCAGCTTTTTCAATCGCTTTAGCAAGTTGAATAACTTCTTCTAAAGTAGAACCACCTTCAACCAGATCAAGCATCGATAAACGGTAAATAATAATAAAGTTTTCACCCACTATTTCACGTGTACGTTTTACAATCTCAACAGGAAAACGAATACGGTTTTCATAGCTACCACCCCATTCATCATCACGATGGTTTGTTCTGGCTGCAATAAACTCGTTAATTAAATAACCTTCTGAACCCATAATCTCAACGCCGTCATATCCAGCGTATTGAGCAAGCTTCGCACAGTTTGCAAAATCATCAATCGTTTGTTGAACCTCAGCAGAAGTCATTGCCTTAGGCTTAATGGGATTAATAGGTGCCTGAATTGCCGAAGGCGCAACAATCTCTGGCTGATAAGAATATCGGCCCGTATGTAATATTTGTAATGCAATCTTCCCGCCTGCAGCATGTACAGCTTCGGTAATGACTTTATGTTTTTCGGCTTCTTCTGTGCTATCTAACTTAGAAGCATGAGCAAAGGTTAAACCTGCCTGATTGGGTGCAATACCGCCAGTAACAATGAGCCCAACATCACCTTTAGCACGTTCTGCATAAAAAGCTGCCATACGCTCATAACCACCAGGCGCTTCTTCTAGACCAACATGCATAGACCCCATCAATACGCGATTTTTTAATGTCGTAAAACCTAAATCTAATGGTTTTAATAAATGTGGATATAACGACATAACAACTCCTTGGCTTGCTAATCTGCTTGCTTAATGCAACTTGTTGCACAAATTTATAATCAAATTTTGACTTTTATGCAACATGTTGCATAATCTAATGAGTCACACTTTACTTTTGCTTACAAACGGATTGCCATGTCACTTCCTCATGTTTTATTGACCAGTTTACTAGAACGGCCAAGCACGGGCTTTGAACTCGCCCGCCGCTTTGACCGATCTATGGGCTTTTTCTGGAATGCCACACATCAGCAAATTTATCGTGAACTCAATAACATGCTTAAAAAAGGCTGGGTTTCCACTTTAGAAAATGAGATGGATAGTGGCCGAAAAAAAACTTATCAAGTCGAACAACTTGGCCGTATTGAACTCGCTTCATGGATGACGCAGCAAAGCGAACCCGCACAGCTTAGAGATGACTTAATGGTAAGATTGCGCGCTGAGGCGCAATTGGGCAATAATCAAATATTACCCGAACTGTTACGACATCTTGGTCTACACCAAGAAAAGCTTAAGCTTTACCAAACTATTTACGATAAAGATTTTAAAGATAGCGATGATTTGAATAATCGAGTGTTATATATTCATAAAATGATCTTAGAACTCGGCATTACTATGGAAACTGAGTGGATCAAATGGTTGGAACAAGTCATCCCGCAATTAAAACTCTTTGCTCAAGATAATGTATCTGGAGAATAATCATGCCTTATTACACCATGCCCGATCAGGAAAGTTTATTTGTACGCCGTGTTGGTCGTGGTGAACCGGTATTAGTTTTATCTGGCTTAGGTATGCAAAGTTGGCAATGGCTACCTTTTATCTATGCAAATCGTAAAGAATACGAGTTTATTATTCCCGACTGGCGGGGCTTTGGCGGTTCAAAAAATTGTGCAATTCCCGAGCAAGATGCCATATCAAGCCACTGGCAAGATGTTGCTCACTTAATTGAGCAATTAAAATTAGATAAATTTATTTTAATGGGCTACTCAATGGGAGCCACCACTGCAATGCATGGCATGAAACATGCTCATCTCGCTCAGCAGTTAAAGGCCTATTTACATATCGATCAAACGCCTAAAATTTCAGTAGATGCTACATGGCAATATGGGTTATTTGGGCCATTACATGCCCAATTTAAACAATTACTCAATGATATTTATCAGTTATTATCAATCCATAAAAATGCTAAATATCTTTATGAATTATCACTTCCGGACCGTCAAAAGTTGGTGCGTTTGTGGGTAGATTTTATTGAATTGCAAAGTAGCAATCCGTTTAGTCCTTTTGTTTTTAAAACTGCGTTAAAACAACCATTTTTACAAAAATATCTTCTTCCGATTCAGCGTTTAGACTACTTATTTTGGTATGTCGAAAATTATCTTTTCCACAACGAAGATTATCGTGAAGCACTTCAGCAATTACAGTGCCCAACAACTTTCTTTATTGGACGCAATTCGACACTCTATCCAGAAACGGGCCAAACCCTGATTGCACATAGTGTCGAACATGCAAAAACAATTTATTTTGAACGTTCAGGCCACACGCCATTATTAACCGAGCCAAAAAAATTCGGGCATGAAATCACTACTTTTTTATCCGAACTTAAACATGCTTCTTAAAAAAAGGGATCTGCTAAAACAGATCCCTTTTTAAATGTTTACATCATTAAGCCGAATGAGCTAATTCACTTGCTTTTAATTGTTTAGCAACATTTAACAAAAGCTGTTCAGTTTTATCCCACCCTAAACAACCATCCGTTACCGACTGACCATAAGTCATTTCACATGAAATCTTCTGGTTACCATCAACTAAATGGCTTTCAATCATGACACCCTTTACCTGAGTTTTTAGACGTTCAGCAACGATTTGCTGCAAAACTTCTGGCTGACGTAAAGGATCTTTACCACTGTTACCATGACTACAGTCAATAACTAAGGCAGGTAGGTTTTGTTTGTGCTTTTCTCTAATTGCCTGAATTGAAGCCAAATCATAATTAGGGCCATGATTGGCTCCACGTAAAATCAAGTGTGGCAATGGATTTCCAGCACTCTGAATCACTGAAGGCAAACCTTGCTGATTCATACCTAAAAATTGATGCTCATTTTGTGCAGACTGAATAGCATCCAAAGCAATTTGAATTGAACCATCCGTACCATTCTTGAAACCGATACTGTATGGCATATGACTTGAGATTTCACGGTGAATCTGGGACTCACTAGTACGAGCTCCAATTGCACCCCAAGCCAATAAATCATCAAAATAGCCTGTTGCCATTGGGCTTAAAATTTCGCTCGCGATCGGCAAGCCTTTTTCAATAATTTGTAAATATAGCTCACGCGATTTTTCTAAACCTAATTGTAGATTAGATGAACCATCAAGGTTTGGGTCATACATAAACCCTTTCCAACCTACTGTTGTACGCGGCTTTTCAATATAAGCACGCATCACAATGAAGATTTGATCTTTTACTTTTTCTTGTAATTTTTGCAATCTATCTGCGTATTCAAGTACAGCAACTGGGTCATGAATTGAACATGGTCCTGTAATAACCATTAAGCGCTGATCTTTGCCAGCAAGAATATTTTGAATAATTTGACGATGTTCTGCAATTTGTCGTGCGAAGGTCTGCACAAGCGGGTATTTAGCTTTTAACTGAACAGGTAAACTAACTGGTGTTTCTTTTGTATTGCTTTGAGTTAGTAAAGTATTTAAGGCATTCATTGGTCTTTTCCTTTGGACTGAAACCTAATCAGTCCGATCATTTATTTGAGCGTTTTGGATCTATTCGTTGGCAAAGGTAGGCAAAAGTAAAACCAATAAAAGTTGCTAAAGTATGAATAAGTCATGTTGTTCATTTTGAAGTCCTCGATTTGAAAAAGATAAAGCATAAAAAAACCTGATCGGGGTTGCCGATCAGGTATTAACTGTGATGGGCAACTCTCGTGCCCGAATACGCTCAGGCAACTATCTAAATTGCCAGAAATAAAAGTAAGCGTTAGAATTCACAGATTGATTTAACATCTTTATCTCAAATATTAAAAAATGTTCCTTAAATCTAAAATACGCATTGTTGATGACTTTGACAAGTATTTTTTGCGAAAAAATTGCTTATTTTTTCACTTAAAATTTAATTGAACACTTTCAGAATTAACGGATTAATCCTTGGGGCTGTAAAATAATTAAACCTGCTCCGCAAAGCACGATTAAACCACCCAAGATATCCCATCTGGTTAAAACGACTTGATCTACAAAACGAAGCCACATAAGCGCAGTAAAAATATAAATACCGCCATAGGCTGCATAAATCCGTCCAGACGCTGCAGGATGTAATGTCAGCAACCAGACAAACACGGCCAAACTCAGAGCTGTAGGTAACCATAGCCACGCAGATTTCCCTTCTTTTAAAATAAGATAAGGAAAGTAACAACCCAAAATCTCAGCGATTGCAGTAATAATAAATAACCCGAACACACTAAATATTCGGGTTATAGAAAGACTATCAATTAACATAAATTAAGCTGGTTCTGCCGTATGGTGATCTTCAAACACTTCAAGTTTTAGACCCACTGCTTTACCATCTTCTTTCTTCACTGATACCGCCACATTACCGCCATGATCTGCAAGTTCACCAAACAAAATCATTTCAGCTAATGGTTTCTTCAAGTGTTCTTGAATGAGTCGTTGCATTGGTCGAGCGCCCATTAAACGATCATAACCATTTGTCGCTAACCAGTCGCGTGCACTTTGATCGACATCTAAAACTACGCGTTTTTCATCTAGCTGCGCTTGCAATTCTGTCAAGAACTTATCAACTACAGATTCAATCACTGTGGTTGGTAAAGCTTTGAATTGAATAACACCATCTAGACGGTTACGGAATTCAGGTGAGAATGCACGTTTCATGGCTTCTTGGTTGTCCGAACTATGGTCTTGCTCTGTAAATCCAATGCTTGCACGAGAAATACTTTCTGCACCAATGTTCGTCGTCAACACAATAATGACATTTCTAAAGTCTGACTTACGGCCATTATTGTCTGTTAATGCACCATGATCCATGATTTGTAATAACAGGTTAAACACATCAGGATGTGCTTTCTCAATTTCATCCAGTAATAACACACAGTGTGGATTTTTATGAATCGCATCTGTGAGTAAGCCACCTTGGTCATAACCTACATAGCCTGGAGGAGCACCAATTAAGCGAGAAACAGCATGACGCTCCATATACTCAGACATATCGAAACGAACAAGCTCTACACCTAAAAGTTTTGCTAATTGCTTCGTAACCTCAGTTTTACCTACACCGGTAGGACCAGCAAACACAAAGCTACCAACAGGTTTATCCGGTGATTTCAAACCAGCACGTGACAACTTGATTGCAGAAGCTAGTGCAGTAATTGCTTCATCTTGACCAAATACAACACGTTTTAGGTCACGCTCAAGATTTTCAAGTACAGATTTATCATCTTTAGATACAGTTTTAGGCGGAATACGCGCAATCTTAGAAACGATATCTTCGATGTTTTCTACAGTAATTAAGCTGTCTTCACTTTCTGCTTTTAAACGGCGCTGTGCACCTGCTTCATCAATGACATCAATCGCTTTATCTGGCAAGAAACGATCATTAATAAATTTCGCAGAAAGCTCAACCGCAGAAACCAAAGCTTTGTCGTCATACTGTACATGGTGGAAATCTTCAAACTTTGTTTTCAAGCCACGTAAAATATCAATAGTTTCAGAAATGCTCGGTTCATTTACGTCAATTTTTTGGAAACGACGAGATAACGCATGATCCTTTTCAAATACCTGACGATATTCTTGGAACGTTGTTGATCCAATACAGCGTAAAGTACCATTTGCTAAAGCTGGTTTAATGAGATTCGAAGCATCCATCGTACTGCCCATACTTGAGCCTGCACCAATGATCATATGAATTTCATCAATGAATAAAATCGCATTCGGATTTTTCTTCAAAGCGTTTAACAATTGTTTTAAACGTTTTTCAAAGTCACCACGATATTTTGTACCCGCAACTAATGCACCAATATCAAGGCTGTAAATTTCTGCATGGCTTAGCGGTTTTGGTGCTTTACCATTTACAATGAGCCAAGCAAGACCTTCTGCAATTGAAGTTTTACCTACACCTGGGTCGCCTACTAACAATGGATTATTTTTACGACGACGGCAAAGAATTTGTGCTGTACGCTCAATTTCTTTCTCACGACCAATGAGTGGATCAGTTTTACCTTTTTGCGCTTCAACATTTAAATTGAGCGTATAAAGTTCTAATGGTCCGGCATTGCCTGAATTGCTTTCACCCTCAATGTCTTCAACTTCTTCTTCAACCTGAACTTCGTCTTTACGTGTCCCATGAGACAAGTATTGAGTTAAAGTCAATCGATTAATTTGATGACGTTTAAGCAGATAAACAGCAAAAGAATCACGCTCTGAATACATTGCGACCAAAACATCCGCACCTTCAACAGTACGATCACCACCACTTGATTGAACGTGGAAAATTGCACGTTGCAAAATGCGGTCGAAACTTTCTGTTGGATGTGGAGCTTGCTCGCTATTTTCGCCAAGCTTAGGAGTATGTTGTTCTACATATTCTTCTAATTCTTTACGTAAAGAAACAATATCAGCTCCGCATGCTTTTAATGCATTCACAGCCGAATCGTTATCGAGTAAGGCTAATAGTAAATGTTCAACTGTAAGAAACTCATGTCTCTTTTGACGAGCCATGCTAACAGCCAAACGTAATGATACTTCTAATTGACGACTGAGCATGTGACCCCCTTATGCTTTAGGCTCAATCTGGCAAAGTAATGGATGACCTTGCGATCGAGCGTAATTATTAACAAGGTTTGCCTTGGTTTCCGCGATGTCTCTTGGATATACCCCGGCAGTACCTTTACCTTCATAGTGTACTGTTAGCATTACTTGAGTTGCTTGGTCAAGATTCATTGCAAAGTATTGTTGTAAAATTTCAATTACAAAGTCCATTGGCGTGTAATCGTCATTCAATAATACTACTGCATATAAGGGAGGACGCTTGAGTTCGGGAGGTGCTGTTTGCACAACAACCTCTCCGTCATGATCTTCGTTTTGCGAATCACTTAAGCGTGGATTGAAGTGCCAATCGACATAGCCAGACTGCTGAAAAGAAGCCTTAATATCTTTTAAATTTGTTTGACGCTTATTTGTTCGCATATGATGTTACTATTGTGAATTTGCTTCAGCTTGAGGAATTTCTGCAACAAAAGCAGAAGGTGTTTCGACAGGTTTACCACGCTGCCAACTAAAACGCTTAATAACCGGTGTATCAGAACCGCCTGTTAGACGCACTTCAATAAATTGAGGTGTGAACCCCTTAGGCATCGTCCAACGGCCAGTCAAACGCTCAAAATCAGTGAAGTTAAAGTTCTTATCTTCAAGTGGTACCACTAAAACTTCTGTATCTTTAATCAGTCTTATTTCAACTGAACCTGCAGCACGGCGTTTACTCGGGCTAACTTGTACCAGATCAAGCTGATATTCATAAGCATTTTCCGGTAACGGTTTAATCGCCAAATTCTGAATTGTTAAGCTTAAACCACCACGTTGTCTTAAAATTTCACGGTAGATGTTACTCATACCTTCTTGCTGCGTTTTATCAGCATTGGCTTGATTAAGTGCTTCAAACAAATCATTGGCATTTGTAACAGCAACATCACGCTCTTGTACAGCAGCATTCAAACTTTTGTTAACTGCATCTAATGCTGTTTTTTGCTTTTGCACTACCTCAACCAATTGCTCTGCATCTGCATCGTAACCAACAACAGTTAAACCTTGACGGTGCCCAATTGTATAGCCGAGCGCAAAACAACCACTCATTAAAATAGCGGCACCAATAAATAATGGTTTATTGGTGTTTAAAAATTTTTTCTTTTGCAACGAACTTTCTACAGAAGTCGTCTGTTCCGAGTTTTGCATCGTCATCTCAGTGTTTAAGATCAGAGTCAAGACACACATTTAAATCGAAATTTAAATGTGTGTGAAGCAAAAAAGAGTTTTTTATGGTAATAAACCAATCCCTTGTAAGCCTTCATCTTCATTAAAGCCAAACATAAGGTTCATATTTTGTACAGCTTGGCCAGATGCACCTTTTACAAGGTTATCTTGAGCCGCCAAAATAATGAGTTTATTTGGTTGTGGTTTATACAAAGCAATACGTAATTCATTTGCTCCGCGCACGCTGCGAGTTTCAGGTGAACTATTTGCAGGCATGACATCTACAAATTTTTCATTTGCATAGAAGTTTTCATACAAAGCTTGTAAATCTGTTTGTTTACCTGCTTCTGTCAAGTCTACATAAATTGTACTTAACATACCGCGAATCATCGGTACTAGGTGCGGAACAAATAAAAGACCTTCAAAAACATCTTTCTTAGCTGCAATATTTTCCAAAGCCTCTACAATCTCTGGATGGTGGCGATGGCCTGCAACACCATAAGCTTTAAAGTTATCCGCATTTTCACTGTAAATCATGCCCAAACTTGCTTTACGACCAGCACCAGAAACACCGGATTTTGCATCAATAATAATATTCTTTGTTTCAATCAATGCTTGTGCCGATTTTAAAAGTGGAGCCAAGCCCAGTTGAACAGTTGTTGGGTAACAACCTGGATTACCAATGACTTGAGCTTGCTTAATTTTTTCACGATTTAACTCGGTTAAACCATAAACAGAATCTTTTAGTACATCTGGGCAAGCATGCTCCATACCATACCACTTTTCAAATTGCTCAAGATTCTGTAAACGAAAGTCAGCAGCTAAATCAATAACTTTGGTGCCTGCTGCAATCAAATCTTTCGCATGTTGCATCGCAACACCATGAGGAGTTGCAAAAAATACAACATCACACTCTTTTAATGCATCAATGTTTAAATCTGAAAATTGAAGATCTGTATGCCCACGTAAGTTTGGGAACATATCAGCAACTGGTTTGCCCGCTTCTGTACGTGAAGTCAGAACTCGAACCTGCGCTTTTGGATGTCGTAATAAAATACGTAATAGTTCAACGCCTGTATAACCAGTTCCACCAACAATTCCGACAGAAATCACGTGCATTACCTCAAATTTTGAATCTATACTTGCGGTAGTATGACAGGATGTCTAGGCTTACAAAACCATTTCATGCTTGGTAATTTTAATTTTTTTATTTTAAACGATAATTACATAGCACTTGCCGGCCTGTCAGTACCAAACAAATATCAGTAAATAAATACCAAATTTATTTTTGGAGAGCTAGGATGCTTGATCAATCAAAAGAAATAAAAGTGTGCACTTATCTCGGCCTCACCACTTTAATTTTAAGTGTAGCCCTTGTTGGGTGTGGTGGTGGTAGCAGTAGCGGAGGTTCATCTAACACGCCTAAACCGTCTGAACCCACTCCTGAAGTCATGACGGATATTACGCTTAAAACCCCTGTCGAAATGCGCAATGTTCAACTCAAGGTATATGATAATACCGACAATAGTATTTTGATTGATACCCAAGTTGCCAGTTTAACGAGTTACGATATTAAACTTCCAAGCACAAAACTAAATCGTCTTTATCGTGTTGAAGTCACGACCCAAGGCTCATCTCAAGTATTTGATCCAACCAAATCTGAATATCAAAATATTTCTGGTGTTTATCACGCTTTTATTACCCCAAGCTCGATAAGCAATAAAACACAATTGATCAGCCCAAGTTCAGAAGCAATTTATCAACGTGCTGTGATTCGTTCAGGTCAGTTGCCTAATGAGACAATTATCCCAACCCGTATTGAACAATTACATGTTGACCTAGCCTCTCAAGATATCTACAGATCTCTTCTTAATGCGTTTAAAGATACCAATATTCCAAGTTTAAGTCCGGCAAGTACGCTTACAATTTTAAATTTATTGAAATACTCAACCACAAAGCCAAGTACTTATGTGGATAGTTATCTAAGCTTTGGTTATCTTCAATATTGGTCAAGCATCCATAATACGAATTCACCTTATCAAGATCTTACCCAAAGTCTCGCTACAGATTTAAAAGATGGATATTTAGACGGCAAAAAACTTATTGGAGACAAAACATCTTTTACCCCTATCTTCACCTCAGCCCCTGATAATATTGATCCAGCAAAAAATACACTTTTAGATATCGCAGCTAATCAAAAGGTAACACGTGATTATTTTGCCACCAATCTAAGAGCAGCCACCTTTAAACTAGCAGATTTGCAAGATCAATCCCATCTAGACCCAATAGGTTATGATCTACTGAACAAGAAACAATATTCGGGGATTATACCTTCTGGTAATACGTCTGAATTTTTCCGTATAGATGGTGCGGGAGATTACCGACGTGCTGTTGGCTTTAGTGGCATTACAGCGACCTGCAATGGATCAGCTTACCCGTGTAAACAAGGTTTAACTAGCATCAATATTTCTGACCCAAAACTACCAGCTACAGACTATTTAGTTGGTCATTATGAAGACAGTACAACAGGCTGCCAACTTAATTTCCGTGCTAATGGTCAAATTGAATTAATTAAAGGCTCTCAAAGCTATCGCTCTGCCTTAAGCGCAGATAGTACAGATAACTTACTGCAAACCGACGCTGCAAGTTATAGTTATTTACTTAACTCAAGTTCATCCGAACCTAACAATTCAACACAGCAATATAATTTTATACAGCTACATATTAAAGCGAACAAGATTGTTAGTGCTCAAGCAGGCCTTGATAGCCGCAAAGCACCAGATGTCTTACAAACAACACAATTAGAGTGTAGCTTTAGCTAAGTTGTAACATACCACCATGCAGGCAATGGATTACCTTTTAATTGTCTGCGATGCTGCATATAGTTAGGGTCGAACTTTGCAACTTCGGCCCAAAATGCAGGACTATGGTCGAAGTGTTTGGTGTGTGCTAATTCATGAATGCAAACATAACGGGTAATTTGAGCAGGCATAAGAACCAGACCTGCATGCAGCATAATATTATGTTGACTACTGCAACTTCCCCAACGAGTTTTAGGACGCCGGATTGCACACTCTGCATAACTCAGCCGAGTTTTTTGGCTAAGCTCTGACAAAAGTACTGGCAACTCTTGTTTTGCATAAGCAATAACAGCGTTTTGTAAAGCTTGATAGGGTTGTTGATCTTTAATAAATAAATAACTATTTTCCCAATCAAATTGAAAAATGCGATGTTGCTTCTGCACAACAATTTGAAAAGGCTGTTCTCTATTAAAAAAAGAAATTTCTGAAGGAATTTCAAACGAGGTAGATTGAACGTGGTGCTGTTTATTCCACGTCTCGATTAACCATTGTTCAGACTGAGCTAAAAACTGCTGAATTTGTTTCTTACTACAAAATAACGGCACAGTAAGTCGTATAGACGCAGGCTCAACACGTAAGCGCAATTTTCTTGCCCTTACGTGACGAACAATTTTAATTTCTGGCATTTCCACAGACATTACTGTGCAGTACGCTCTTCAATACCATCATTTGTTGCAACAATTGCAATCGTTGCTGGATTTAACGCAAAAATACCGTTAGTCACAACGCCCGGAATATTATTAATTGTCTTTTCCAAATCAATTGCATTTAAGATGTTCAAATTAAATACATCTAAAATAACGTTTCCGTTATCTGTTACCACACCTTCACGATAAACCGGATCACCCCCTAAGCTTACCAATTTACGAGCTACAGCAGAACGCGCCATTGGAATCACTTCTACAGGTAATGGGAAATCACGACCAAGTTGATCAACCCATTTTGAATCATCAACGATACATACAAACTTTTTAGCAATTGAGGCTACAATTTTTTCACGAGTTAATGCTGCGCCGCCGCCTTTAATCATATGCATGTGACGATCAATCTCATCTGCACCATCAACATAAGCATCAAGGCTACCCACATGGTTCATATCAACCACTTCTATGCCTAATTTTTTAAGACGATCTGCTGTTGCTTGAGAACTTGCTACTGCTGCTTCTAATTGTAGTTCAGGCAATAAATCAATCAGGAAATTTACAGTACTTCCAGTTCCTACCCCCAAAATGCCACCTTTGGGTAAGTGTTTTAAAGCAGCTTTCGCAGCAGCTTGTTTCTTTTCATCTTGGGTTGCATATAGGCTCATTACATCACTCAACTATTTTTTGACATTTATGCGCCAATAAACGGCGCAAATGCACAAGGGTTTGCTACAATAATTTCCTATTTTAAACTGTTATAGGGAAGATGAACATGCTGTCTCGTGTGGTACGACAAATTTTACAAGCAACGGTTTATGATGTTGCAATTGAAACACCTCTCGAAGCAGCTCCACGAATTAGTCAAAAATTAAACAACACAATTCGTTTTAAGCGTGAAGATTTACAACCAGTTTTTTCTTTTAAATTACGCGGTGCCTATAACCGTATTAGCCAATTACCGAAAGAACAACTTGAACGTGGCGTCATTTGCGCATCTGCCGGCAACCATGCGCAAGGTGTAGCATTGTCTGGTCAACGTTTAGGTATTCCTGCAATTATTGTTATGCCAAGTACTACCCCTGACATTAAAGTTCAGGCAGTGAAGCGTTTGGGTGGCCAAGTTGTATTGCATGGCGATAGTTTTGATATTGCAAACAAATACGCTCAGCAACGTGCCGAAGCTGAAGGATTAGTTTTTATTCCACCTTATGACGACGAGTTGGTTATTGCGGGCCAAGGCACAATTGCGAATGAAATTTTACGCCAATGGCGTGATGTAGAATATGTTTTCGTTGCTGTTGGTGGTGGCGGCCTAATTGCTGGCGTAGCAGCTTACTTGGGTGATGTTGCACCGCATGTCAAAGTCATCGGTGTTGAATATGAAGAGTCAGCTTGTTTAAAAGCAGCGCTAGAAGCAAATGAACGTGTAGTCCTACCCCACGTAGGCTTATTTGCTGATGGTACAGCAGTTGCTCAAATTGGTGCCTTACCTTTTGATATCGTTCGTCTACGCAAATCAGATAATTCTGGACCAATTGTTGAACCAGATATTGTTACTGTAAATACAGATGAGATCTGTGCTGCAATTAAAGATACTTTTGATGAAAACCGCAGCATCGTTGAACCGTCTGGTGCAATGGCCCTAGCTGGTATCAAAAAATATGTTGCCGAGCATAAAATTAGCGGCAAAAACATGGTCTCGATTGTTTGCGGCGCCAACATGAACTTTGACCGCTTACGTTACATTGCAGAGCGCACCGAATTGGGTGAACAACGTGAAGCCATTTATGCAGTTACTCTTTCTGAAGAAAAAGGCGCATTCTTAGGCTTCTGCCGTGCTCTACAGGGCCGTAACATTACCGAGTTTAACTACCGTGCAAATAACACAGAAGAAGCACAAGTTTTTGTGGGTATTAGCTTAAAAGGTGGTGACACTGAACGTCATGAAATTTTAGAACAACTTAAACAGCAAAATTATGTTGTAGATGATTTATCTGATGATGAAGTTGCCAAATTGCATATTCGTTACTTGATTGGTGGTCATGCCAATCTGGATGACGAAAGATTGTTCCGTGTTGAGTTTCCGGAACGTCCGGGTGCCTTACTCACCTTCTTAACTCGTTTAGGTCCAACCCACAATATTACGCTATTCCATTATCGTAACCACGGCGCTGCCGAAGGTCGTGTCCTAGTTGGCTTACAAGCAACAGATGCTAAACAAAACCCAGATGGTTTAATTGAAACTCTGGAGCAAATTAGCTATCCATATGCAGAAATTACTGACAATGTGGGCTATAAACGTTTCTTGAAGTAACCTTTCATTTTGAGAAAAAAGCCGGCAAATATGTCGGCTTTTTTATCATTTAAGCTTATTATTTTTTATATTTACATTGCTTCTCTTTATCTCAAAGAAAATATCATTAAAAATAAAGCCCTAACTAAGTATAAAAGGACAACTATGGCACAGTTCGCGGTCATCGGCTTGGGAAGTTTTGGGGCAACTGTTGCTCAGGAACTTACGAGATTAAACCATGATGTTATTGGTATTGATACAGTCAAAAAGAATGTTGAGAATCTTGCCGATGTTTTAACTCATGCTGTCATTGCTGATGCTACAGATGAACATGTATTGGATGAATTAAACATTCAAAATTGTGATGCAGTGGTTGTAGCAATTGGTGAAGATATTGAAGCCAGTATTTTATGTGTGCTGAATTTAAAAAATCTGGGCATTGATAAAATTTGGGTAAAAGCAAAAACCAAAGCACATCATACGATCTTATCTCATCTAAATATCAATAAAATCATTCATCCTGAAGAAGACATGGGGGTACGTGTTGCCCAAGCACTAAACTACCCAATGGTGAGCCGTTACATGTCTTTAGATGATGAGCACTATATTGTAAAAATTGATATTCCAGAGAAGTTAAACGGCATTAATTTGTACGGAATTATGCAGCAAGCCCCTCAAGTAAAAACGCTTCTTGTAAAAAGACAACAGCAGATTTTATTTGAAACCGAAGAGACTTTTACTTTACAAACGCATGATATTCTTATTTTAGAAGGTCATTTACAGCAGCTAAAAAAACTCTCAAATTGTTTCATATAAGAAAACGAACCAGAAAATATGTCTCTTAAGCCTAAACCGCATAAAACACTAAATTTAAGCCCACCTTCTCTGTTAGCACTGGGCTTTCTGGGCTTTATTGTCTTTGGCACATTATTGCTTAAACTTCCCATTGCCAATAACGGACATGTTAGTTGGATGGATGCTCTATTTACGGCGACCTCGGCAGTCACTATTACAGGTCTATCCGTTTTAAATATTCATGAATCTTTTACACTTTTCGGACAGGTCATTATTTTATTATTGATTCAGTCAGGTGGTTTGGGTTTTATGACTTTTGCTATTTTGGCAGCATTAAGTTTATCTCCTAAAGTTGGCCTTAAACAGCAAATGATGGCTCAAGATAGCCTTGGGCAGACTAGTCTTTCAAAGGTTACTTTTGTGGCAAAAGGTGTTGTTACTTACACACTTCTTTTTGAACTGATTGGAACAGTGATCTTAACTACCGCATTTACACCGATTTATGGCTTTGCTCGAGGACTGTATTATGCAGTTTTCTATAGTATCTCATCATTTAACAATGCGGGTTTTTCACTATTTAGCAACAGTTTAGTTAACTTCCAAAGCAACTACCTTATATGTATTACGATTAGTTTGCTCTATACATTAGGTGGACTGGGATTTTTAGTCCTCATGGATATCAAACAAAATAAAAAATGGAAAAAACTTAGCCCAAATAGCAAACTCATCCTAACAACTATTGCGATTATTAATTTGGTTGCCTTTGTATTAATTTGGGTTTTGGAAGCACAAAATCCTCATACCTTAGGTCTGCTCAATGTAGGTGATCAAGCTTTAAATGCATGGTTTCAAGCGACTGTTCCACGTTCTTCAGGTTTCAATACTATTGATACCGGAGCAATGACCAACAGTAGTTCTTTACTTATGATGCTACTCATGTTCATCGGTGGAGGTTCACTCAGTACTGCTGGAGGTATAAAAGTCGGCACCTTTATCATATTAGTTTTAAGTGTACTTTCCTTTTTAAGACGTACCGATGAAATCAGGGTTTTCAATCACTCCGTTTCTCACGAAACTACTTATAAAGCCTTAGCTGTCACCGCAATTACCAGTATTCTCATATTTATCGGGTTCTTTATTCTTTTACTTTTAGAACCTAAAGCAGACTTTATGAACTTATTATTTGAAGTCGTTTCAGCAGCCTGTACGGTAGGCCTTTCTCGCGGTATCACGCCAGATTTACACAATGGTAGTTTATTTATTTTAAGCTTACTTATGTTTGCAGGCCGTTTAGGCCCCTTAACACTCGCCTATTTAATTGCTACTCCTAAAAAAAGCCGTCTCAAACATCCTCAAGCCAATATCCAAATTGGTTAATAAAAAAGCCGCTGTAAAAGCGGCATTTTTATAGGTCAAACTTAGTACCAGTTCATGAGTGAAACACCCAAACCGGCATAAGTTGCACGATGGTTATAGTCAATTAAGCTCTCCCCATAACCATTAAATAATTGGAAGTGTCCGCGCAGCTTGCCACTAATCGGGAAAGCCCAGTCAAACTGAACAGCACCATGAGAATCATCACCACCTTTTAAAGAGTGACGTAGCATTAATGAGAAGTCATTTTGCTTCCACTTATAAAAAGCAGTTAAATCACCACGACCGATGTAATCTTCAATATCTGGATTGTTATCATCTTTGCTGTCTTCTTCAATGCGTATCCATGGACGAAGCATTAAAGCAAAGTTACCGCGTTCTAAACCCACATTAAAGATGACACGGTTCCAACTACGAGATAAAGGATCTGAACGTCCATTTGATTGGTGATTTAAAGTTACCCCAAGCAACCGACCATCTAAGCCAAGCAACTCATAGTTTGTTCTAAACATTAAACTTGCTTCTGGCTCATAGTTCGTTTCACGGAATGGACGAGACTCTTCAGCATTAAAGGTCTGCCAACGTGAAGATTGGGTATAACCTACCCACAAGTCACCATTGTTGCCAAAAATATTTTCCCAAGCTTTCGTTTTCAAAGAAATCTGAAATTTACTTTCAGTTGATTTAAGGTTTTGGGCCTCTGTCACCGTATTATTTGGATTGGGACTGCTTGGAAACTCATTTTTATCGCTCGTCCAGAAAACTGGTAGCAAGTAAACAGGTTGATAAGCACGAATATTCCAAACACCCAGTTTGCTTTTTTCAGACAACTCCCAACGTTGATCTAGTAAAGACGTAGTAGGTTCAAGTGTAGGTGCCTTACCAATTACTTTGATATTACTTACCTTATCTACAACCTTTTCTTTAAATGTTTCAGGTTGAACAACAGGTTTATCAATTTTTTTAACAGGCTCTGGTACTACCGCGGCTTGAACAACCGGTAAAGCCGATGGTTTAAACACAGCATCATAACAAGCTAGGCGATCAGCATTCGAAGCAAGGGCAACACATGCATCTACACTCGCAGGTTTTACAGGGGCTAAGGTGTCGGCATATGCCACCGACGCACATAAACAGCTAAGCAGGGTTCCCATACTTAGCTGTAAAGATGTGCGTTCAAATTGTCTGAACGCCATGTTCATCTCCAATTTTTATTTTAATTAACTTGTTTGATCGTAAAGCCCAGTTGTTGCAATTCATCACGTTTTGCAAAAGGTGCAACGACAGCTTTTACAGGTGTTTGTTCAATTAAATATTGACGTGCAACACGTTTTAAATCTTCTAAAGTTACATGCAATAATCTTTCACGTAATGTACGACGGAAAGTCGGAGTTCTTGCATGCAACAATGCATAACACGCTGTTATTGCTTCACCTGCTGGTGAACCAGGTTTGTCCATACTTGCCACCAGACCAAGAATTGCTTCTTCAAGCTGATGAGGTTGTTGCTCTGTGTTTAACAACCATTGCACGCTCGCTTCAAAATCTTTAAAAGTCTCAGCTAAGCGTGGGTCACGGTAACTAAAGAAACGGAATGAACATGCATTTCCATCATAACTAGCACCACCACCATAAGCACCACCTTTTTCACGGATAGCACTGTGCAAGAAACCATTACGCAAGTAAGCTGCCAATACCATTAGAGGTGCCGCATCTGGATGAGATACTTCCACAGCTTGATATGCAGAGGCACAGAACTGAACATTGGTTTGAATTAACCAAGCTTCATGTTCATTATCATTTTCTTGCTCAACTTGGGTTAACTCAGCCGCTGCTGTATCAACGTTTAATTTATCCCAAACATTTTGTATTTCTTCAACTAAACGCTCTGACTGATGCTCTTCACATACGAGCAGGAATTGTTTAGGTGCTTGCAATAATTTTGTATGAATATGCTTCAATTCAGCAATAAGCGCATCATAAGCAGCATCATCTTGGGTAATTTTAGTAACAAGCTCGCCTAACCAGTTCAACGCACCTAAGCCAGTGTTTTGATAGTCGCGTTGAGCTAATGCACTCATATTACGAGAAGCAATCTGCATTGCATAACTATGACCAGCACCAGATAAACGAGACTGCCAACGTGTCTTACGTTGCTGCAATAACTCAATGATTCGCTCTTTTTCATCAAAACGAAGTTGTTCAAATGCTAATTTTAATAAATGAATCGCATCGAACTTCTGAGTTAAAGATTTAGTTGTTAAAGTTAACCAAGCACTAATTTTGTCTTTATCATCAACCTTACTGCGTAACGAAGCACCCATTCCCAAACCACCACTTACAGCTGTTTGTAAGTTCTGGAGTTCAAGGTAGTCATACTCACCTGCACCAACTTCACCCATTAAAATAGAGAGCAAATTGAAGTAAGGTGATTTCACCACATCATCAGGAATCTGAATGAGGACTTGTTGATAGTAAATACCATTCGTTCCGGCATGATACAAATTCAACGGCGTATCCATTCGATTACAGATAATTTCACGCAATTGACCTTGTACAATATGCAAGTCAGCTGGCACGTCTTCTAGACCTACTTTTGGCAACAGTTCAAGATTATCTGGTGTATCTTGGCGTTCTTGCAACGCCTTAGTTTTAGCGATGATCTCTGCTTTATCTTCTTCAGTTAGCTTTTCACCAATCGCAGCTAAACGTGCTTTTTCAGCTTCTTGTTCTTTCGCTGACTTGGTTGCATCCGGTACTAAAGTCATTTGCACGCGGTGCGGATTATCCAATAAATGCGTTTGAATCAGGTTAGATAACCACATTGGGTCTTGGAGTTCTTCTTTGACCTGAGCAATGGCACTATCAACATCCCAAATTTGAATCGGATCGTTATGGTGAATCGCACCACTTAACCCATTTAAAATTAGGCTTAAGCCATATGGTGTACCATCACCATTAATTTCACGTTGGTGTAACTCGATTTGATGCAAAATTGCATCAACTAACGATGAGTCAATTGGTTTTGCAGCTACTTCACGTAAAACGTTTAAAACTCCATCTCTAAAGCTCTCTGCATGCTCTGGATTTGAACCTTGAACACCACAATAGAACGTCATTTCAAAGTTACTATCGTCTACCCCCATTAAAGGACCAGTCGACTGAGCATAGCCACAAGTTTCTAAATAATGACGAAGTGGTGAAGCTGAGTTTTCGAGTAAAACGCCTTCTACTAATCGCATACCCAGACGAAGTTTAATGTCACTCGCCTGAGGTAATAACCACGACAATACATGGTAAGTTTTGTCCTTTAACTTATCGCCATCAACAGCATAAGTTTCAGTGACTTCAACAGGTGCCGTTAAGCGTTTTTCTGGTTTCGAATATAAAGTTGTACCAGCAGTGAACTTATGTAGAGCCAATTTTTCAAATTGCTCTTGTAATTCATAGGCGGTTTGGTTACCAAAAGTCATAAATACCGCATTACTCGGATGATAATGGGTTTTATAAAATTCAACCAATTGTTCATACGTTAAGTCAGGAATGTCTTTTGGATCGCCGCCTGAGTTGTAGTGATAAGTGGTTTCAGGGAATAGATGATGAGCCAACTGATGATAGAGCTGATCAGAAGGCGCACTCATTGCACCTTTCATTTCATTGAACACTACGCCTTTGTATACAGGCTGACCATTTTCAAGTTCAATACGGATACCTTCCTGAGCAAAATCCAGAGGATTCAAATTTGCCGAGAAAGCAGCATCAAGATAAACAGATAATAAGTTTTGGAAATCTTTCTTATTTTGAGTTGCAAATGGATATGCAGTCCAATCTGCTGCTGTAAACGCGTTCATAAAAGTATTTAATGAACGGCGTATCATTAAGAAGAATGGATCACGAACAGGAAACTTTTCAGAGCCACATAAAGCAGTATGCTCTAAAATATGTGCAGTTCCTTTAGAGTCCATAGGTTGTGTTCTGAACGCAACAAGAAATACATTTTCATCATAATCAGTTGCCAAGTGATAATGCACCGCACCTGTGACTTTATGCTTATATTCAGACACTAAAATATCTAATGCTTCAACATGGTGCTGACGTAGCAACTGAAACGCAGGGTGAACAGTTTGAGAAATGGTTTCAGTGACATCTACAGTCATGTGATCTCCTAACATATCGGATAAGTGAATAAGTCTCATTATAGCCTGAGTCGGCTTGAGAATGGCGAATAAAAGCCAAGCAAAACACTATGTTTTTGTTAAGTATTAGTTTTCATAGCCATAGCTTTAATATCAAGCACATAGCTCGCGTCGTTGTATCCTATCAGAACAAAACTTTTTAATACTATCTATATCCTACACGACAAATAAAAAAGCTCATCGAAATGATGAGCTTTTTAGAGTTTTTTTAATTAAAAACGATAGCGAAGTGCAACTTGAGCATTTAAAGGATCGCCCATCATGTTCGAATCATTTGCTCCACTATGACCTGACACAAAATAATCGCGATCAAACAAGTTATTTAGGTTCAAGTTCACATCATAACGTTCACTTTGATAACCTAACGCCGCATTTACAACTGCATATCCCGGTAAAACGTTTTTGTTGTCTGGCGCACTAAAACGTGATGATTCACCACGACCACCCACAGCTGCATACCAATGATCATTAATTTGATATTTTAACCATAAGTTAGCAGTATTGTTTGGCGTGAGCGCAGAATGATTGCCTGTAAAACCAATAGCCGATTTTTCAATCTTACCATCCATATACGAATAACCGGCCAATACTGACAATTGATCGGTCAACTGACCTGTTAATGAAAGCTCAACACCTTTGGTTTTTTGCTCACCTGCTAACAATGCTTGATTTGGGTTTGCTGGATCTTGGTTTTGAATATTAGTTTGACTCATCTCAAACAAAGCCAAGGTTACATTCAACTGATCATTTACATCCCACTTTGCACCGATTTCATAGTTTTCAGTTTTTGTTGGCCTTAAGTCATCACTGTTTTGATAAAAAACAAATGAATCAGCCAAAGGTTGGAAAGAGCGGTTATAAGAAGTATAAAGTGAGATATTATTTACTGGCTGGTAGACCACTCCAATTCGTGGAGAATAAGTATTGTCAGTACGGTTTAAATCTAAATTCGTACTCGTTTTATCATCACGATTTTGCGATAGATTGTCATAACGTAAACCCACTAAAACTTTAAGCTGATCTGTCACTGTCATTAGATCTTGCAGATACACGCCGTAGTTTTCAAAAGTATTGCTATTGTTATTACGTGCAGTTGTAGTTCCTGTATTAATAGGCGCCCAATACTCTAATTTAGGATTATATAAATCAGTAGTTGTTTTAGCACCTTGCCAAAGTATCTCATCTTTATGCTGCTTGCTATATTCAGCACCAATTAAGGTATTGTGCTTTAAAAAACCTGTATTAAATAAAGCGCTCAACTCTTGTTGAACATACACACCATCTTCATTACGTAAGCGTTTATTCTGGGTTAAAGTAATTTTTGACTTATCAGCAGCTGGATGTGAATCTACACTATATTGACGGTCTAATGAATAGTTATAGTGGCGAACTGCACCATGATACTTAAAATTATCATTAAACTCATGGTCTAAGCTGATAGTTTGGCTTGAGATTTCAGTGTCAACATCCCCAACCTCTTTACCATTTAAAGCGCCATAAAAAGTTTTAGGATTTGTTTTAACAGGTTTACCTGTAATCGGGTCTGTTGGGAAACCTTGATCTGCCAAACGGTTATCATGCAAATAGTCGGCCTGAAGTAAAAGTTTGGTTTTATCAGTAACATCCCACTGTACAGATGGAGCAACCGCTTGACGTTTTAAAAAAGCCTGATCACGGTAACCATCTGAATCTTCAACTGCACCAGTTAGACGAACCTTAACATTCTCTGCGACTTTTTCATTTACATCGACTTCTGCGCGGCGTTGCCCTGTTGTACTACCAATCAGGCTCACTTCACGCAAAGATTGATCCATTGGTTTTTTATTAATCTTGTTAACTAAACCACCTGCTGAACCACGTCCATATAATACCGAAGCAGGTCCTTTTAAAACTTCGATCCGCTCTACATTCGACATATCGCGAAAATACAATGCGTCATCGCGAATACCATCTACATAGTTATCGGTGATTGCTGAGAAACCACGAATCATGACCTGATCACGTTGTCCATCTCCTACACTAAAGCTTAAACCTGCAACGTTTTGCAAGGCACCTTGCATAGAGGTAACTGTCTGTTCTCTTAAAACTTGTTTAGGTACAACGTTTACAATTTGAGGGACATCTTTTAATTGCATAAGTCCTTTAGTTGCACTTGATGCTTGCCCTACTTCTTGTTTTAAACTGATTTCCTTATCAGCTTTGACTGAAATTGTTGGAAGGTTGGTTAATGCCTGTTGATCTGCTTCTAGAGCATATACATGGCTTGTCATAACCCCAACTGATGAAATAAATAAAACTGAACGCTTCATATAAGTTCGCTACGAAAAATTTCAGGCGAAGTTTCAATGAAACAGTATAGATTTGTAAATATTAGCAAGAATCATTATTAATTGATAATATTTATTAAAAAGATTATTTCAATTGCTTAGGCAAACAATAAAACTCTGCTAGCCGCTGAATAACCTGAATTTTATTCAACAAACTACAGCAAATGTGAGCAATGGTGTAAACTTATCGATCTGATTTTTTTTATTCTGTGACAACACATATGGCAACTGTAGATCTTTTTGCAATTGGTAATGCATTAATCGACCAAGAATTTAAAGTTTCTGATGATTTTCTTAGTCAGCAAGGCTTACAAAAAGGCACCATGCAGTTGTCTGATGGTGAAACACAATCTGCCCTTTATGAAAAATTAAAACAAACTCAAGATTACAAAGGTCAAGCAAGTGGCGGTTCTGCTGCAAATACAACTGTGGCATTTAGTGCATTAGGTGGTAGCGCATTTTATGGTTGCCGCGTTGGTCATGATGAATTAGGTGGAATTTACCTGCAAGGGCTAAATGATGCAGGCATCCAGACTACACCAAAGTCCATCAGTGAAGGTGTGACCGGTACCTGTATGGTCCTGATTAGCCCAGATTCTGAGCGTACTATGCATACCTATTTAGGTATTACCGCTGAGCTCTCTCAAGACCAAATCGATTTTGAACCATTAAAAACAGCAAAATGGCTTTATATTGAAGGCTATCTTTCTACAAGTGAAACAGCACGTAAAGCGGTAAAACAAGCTAGAGAAATTGCAAAAGCTCACGGCGTTAAAATTGCCCTATCTTTATCAGATCCTGCAATGGTTCAATACGCTCGTGAAGGCCTAGAAGAGCTTATGGATGATGGTGTGGATTTATTGTTCTGTAATGAACAAGAAGCCTTAATGTATACCAATACCACTACTGTTGAAGATGCACTTACTCAATTACGTTTTAAAAACCATACTGTTGTGATTACACAAAGTGCAAAAGGTGCTCTAGTTGCAAATCCAACTCACCATTTTCACGTTGCAGGCCGTCATGTTGAAGCTGTAGATACAAATGGTGCGGGTGATGCTTTTGCAGGTGCCTTCCTCTACGCATTAAACCATCATGAAGATTTAACTGCTGCTGCACAGTTAGCCATCTTAATTTCAAGTGAAGTCGTGTCTCAATTTGGTCCTCGTTTAGCCATTAATGACTATGCTAAACTTCTCGAAAATTTTCAGAAGGAATGTGCTTGAAATGGAAAGGATCTGTATGACGGAAGAAGTTCCTGAGCGTGAAGCTAGAGCTTTTGACACTTTACAAGGAACTACTATTTTCATTACACAGCGTGATGGCTCTTTCTACGCCTATCAGAATTTATGCCCACATTTGCAAACCGAACTTGAATATCTAGAAAACCAATTTCTAGATCAAGACCAAGAATATATCCAATGCTCAACCCACGGTGCTTTATTTAACGTGGAGACTGGTGAATGTATTTCAGGCCCTTGTTTAGGTGAGTTTTTAAATAAAGTTGAGATTAAGGTACATTCAGATGGCGGTATTTATATCGTAGACTGAGATCATCAACATTAGAGTTTCTACCATGGCTGATTTCTTTTTTAATTATTATCTTATGCCATTTCATTTAAGTGTTGTGGCTTTGATATTGCTCAGCGTGGTAGAAACTATTGGTATGTATGTTGGTTTACGACCAAGCCAGCTATTAAAAAAAATTGCGCCAGTTTGGCTTACCAATTCCCCTTTGCTCAATGTTAAATTTTCTAAAGCTCTAATTTTTGTTTTTTTACTCATCAATTTCAGTTTTGCCGGTTATTTTTTACAGCTTTCTTTCTTTGCTATACAGCATTACTTTATCACGCCGTTTTACTTAATCATTCCTGCACTGGTCATCGCAATTTTCTTTACCGTGTTTATGATTCACTGCCTTGATCAAGTCATTAAACCCAAGCTTACACATACCAACTATAACCTTTTAGGGCGTCTAGCAACTATTTCCAGTGGTAGTGCAAGACCTGGTTTTTCAGCGCAAGCTCGTGTACGTGATGAGTTCGGACAACTGCACTATGTCCAGGTTGAACCTGAGTATGGTGAGTTAGAACTATATTCACAAGTCATTCTCATCAAAGTGCATAAAAGCCATTATGTTGCCAAGAAAATTTCTGTTTCGAATGACCTTTTCGCGCCTGATTAATTATTAATAATTCTTCTCGTCTTTAATTGCTTTTTAAAAGGTTTAATTATTGCCTTTATTTTACTGTTATTTTAATTGAATATTAAACCAACCATTTTAGTTAGAAATAAAAAATACTTTATTATACCCAACCTTTTTAATCAGAATTAAATATAAATCAAACTATTTTAATCAACTCAATATTTTTATTTACAAGTGTTTTAGTTGGATTTAATAATTAATTCAAACTATTTTAGTCAGATATTTTATCAATAATTATTTAAATTATTAACCACATGATTTTTATTAAAAAAATAATTAAGTTTTTATTTAAAATATATTTATTGTTTATTTTTAATATATTTTGATTAATAATGAAATTAATATGTATCGAGGTTTATTTTATGAGCCTTAAAAATCTAGATATTAACTCCCGATTAATTAGAGAAATCGCAATTATTCTAATAATTAAAGTCGCGCTTCTCTTAACAATCAAACATATTTGGTTTGACGCTCCCACTATCCCCAAAAATTTTGACAATCAGGTCGCCGAGCATATTGCAGGCGATAACTCTTCCCACATTAAGGAGACACGTTGATGATTTCTGAAAGCGTGGTTGATCTTTCGCGGTTCCAATTTGCCATGACCGCAATGTATCACTTTCTTTTCGTACCTTTGACCCTAGGCCTTGCGTTTATTCTGGCTATTATGGAAACCACTTACGTTATATCTGGTAAAGAGATTTACAAGGATATGACTAAGTTTTGGGGAAAACTATTTGGTATTAACTTTGCCTTAGGTGTAACTACAGGCTTAACCATGGAGTTCCAATTCGGAACAAACTGGGCATATTACTCTCATTATGTAGGGGATATATTCGGTGCACCATTAGCAATTGAAGGCTTAATGGCATTCTTCCTTGAGTCTACATTTATCGGTCTATTCTTTTTTGGATGGGACCGCTTAAGTAAAGTTCAACATCTAGGAGTAACTTGGTTAGTTGCCCTAGGTTCTAACATGTCAGCGCTCTGGATTTTAGTTGCGAATGGCTGGATGCAAAACCCTGTAGGTGCAGCATTTAACTTCGAAACTATGCGTATGGAGCTTGTTGATTTCGGCGCACTTATTTTCAACCCGGTTGCACAGGTTAAATTTGTACATACTGTTTCTGCCGGATATGTAACAGGTGCGATTTTCGTACTCGCCATTTCAAGCTACTATCTACTTAAAAAACGTGACCTTCCCTTCGCACGTCGTTCATTTGCAATTGCTGCCATTTTTGGGCTTGCTTCTACACTTTCAGTAATTTTACTCGGTGACGAGTCGGGTTATGAGCTAGGTGATGTTCAAAAAACTAAACTCGCTGCAATTGAAGCCGAATGGGATACTCATCCTGCTCCTGCTCCGTTTACTTTGTTTGGTGTACCAAACCATGAAGAAATGCGAACAGATTATGCAGTTAAAATTCCATACGCATTAGGCCTCATCGCCACTCGTTCAACTACGAAAGAAGTCACTGGTTTGAAAGACTTAATGCAACAGCACGAAGTTCGTATTCGTAACGGTATGCTTGCTTATGCTGAGCTTGAAAAATTACGTGCTGGTGATCGCTCACCAGAGTTATTAGCTTCATTTGAGAAAAATCAAAAAGACTTAGGCTACGGTCTACTTCTTAAGAAATATGCTCCGAATGTAGTCGATGCAAGCGAGCAGCACATTCAAGCAGCGGTAAAAGATACTATTCCGAATGTTACAGCTCTGTTTTTCTCTTTCCGTGCAATGGTTGCTTCTGGCTTCTTAATGCTACTTCTTTTCATTTTAGCAACTTGGGCAGTAGCGAAAAGAAATGCTGAGAATAAACCTTGGCTACTTAAATATGCATTATTTGCCCTACCACTTCCGTGGATTGCCGCACAAACTGGTTGGTATGTAGCAGAGGGCGGCCGTCAGCCGTGGTCTATTGGTGAAATTTTACCTACGCACTTATCAGCTTCAAGTTTAAGTACGGGCGATGTGTGGGGCTCAATTCTCGCTCTAGCAGCGTTCTATACCGTACTTTTGATTATTGAAATGTACTTAATGATTAAGTTTGCTCGCTTAGGTCCAAGCTCACTTCACACTGGTAAATACCATTTTGAAAAACAAGAGCCAAAAGCAGCTGTTAATGGGGAGGCTTTATCATGATTGAATATGAACTCCTAAAAATCATATGGTGGGTGTTAGTTGGAGTCCTACTCATTGGATTTGCCCTAACCGATGGTTTTGATATGGGCTCAATGGCACTCATGCCTTTTGTTGGTAAAACTGATAACGAACGCCGTGCTGCTATTAATACGATCGCACCCCATTGGGATGGTAATCAGGTCTGGTTTATCACTGCTGGTGGCGCGCTATTTGCAGCTTGGCCAATGGTATACTCGGTCGCATTTTCCGGAATGTATTGGGCCTTATTACTTGTGCTATTTGCCCTGTTCTTACGTCCTGTAGGTTTTGACTATCGTTCTAAACTTGAAAATACCCAATGGCGCAACTCTTGGGACTGGGGACTTTGTATTGGTGGTGCCGTACCAGCGCTTGTTTTTGGTGTTGCCTTTGGTAATTTATTCTTAGGTATTCCTTTTAGTTTAGACAGTACATTACGCTCGGAATATTCCGGTAGCTTCTTTGCTCTTCTTAACCCATTTGCTTTAGTTTGCGGTATTGTCAGCCTTTCTATGTTGTGTGCTCATGGCGGTGCTTGGCTTATGCTACGCACAGACGGTGACTTGAAACAACGCTCTGCTAAAGCAACTCAAATTATGGCAGCCATATTTTTAGTTTGTTTCCTTGTAATTGGGGCATGGTTGTACTTCGGTCAAGTCCCAGGTTATAGCTATGCTGCTGCAGTTGATCCAAACGCAGCACTTAACCCTTTAGCCAAAGAAGTAGTCACAAACAACAACCCAGGCTGGATGAATAACTACAGCAGCTATCCGATTACAAAAGTAGCTCCTGTACTGGCAATTTTAGGGGCAATTATTGCCTTCTTTACAGCATCAAAAGCCAAAGCGGGTTTAAGTTTTGCTGGCACAAGCTTAATGATTGTAGGTGCAATTTTAACTGCCGGTTTTGCACTCTTCCCATTTCTATTGCCATCGAGTGTTAATCCAAACTCTAGCTTAACAATGTGGGATGCTGTATCAAGTCATCGTACTTTAGGGGTTATGACTGTTGCTGCATGCATATTCGTTCCAATCATTTTGATCTACACCAGTTGGTCGTATTACAAAATGTGGGGCGTTATTACTAATAAACATATCGAGTCAAACTCGCATAGCCTGTACTAATAAGGAGAAGCAAATGTGGTATTTCGCATGGATTCTTGGGATTTTGATGGCATGTTTCGCGGGTGTATTGAGCGCTCTTTATATCGAACATCATCAAAATTTAGATGAGGAATAAATCATGGCAACCGCAATGACAGCATCAAATCAACGAAAAGCTCAAGCATTCGCAATGGCCATTTCATTTCTGTTGGCATTGCCGCTTGCTGTAATTTTACTGGTGCATCCTTCCCTCATGTTAGATGCAAACGGACACTACAATCATAGCCAGCTTATGCTGGTGATGGTGGGTATTTCCGGAGGCTTCATTTATGGGGTGGGTTTTGTACCGCGCTTCTGGTTATGGAAATGGTTGTTTAGTCCATGGATAGCTTGGCCTCTCATGCTTTTAGGCTATTACATCTGGTTTCTAACCTAAACAAAAAGGACCTCATTTGAGGTCCTTTTTCATTTCAATTAGTTTAATTGGTATAAGTGGTAATCCAACATTTGCGTCAAGCGGATATGGTTCATGATTACCTGTTTTTATATATCCGCGTCTTTCATAATAAGCAATTAACTCTGAACGCACATTTAAAACATACATGATTGCGCTGTCCAATTCAGGTACTTTGTGTAAAGCAAATTGTTCAGCGTACTCCAAAACAGAACGTCCTATTTTCATATTCTGAACATGCGGATCTGTACAAAATGTTCCTATCTCAACTGTATTGCTGTGAAATGTAAGACCAATACATGTAACAACTTTTGAAGAATCTATTTCTCCAATTAATAATACTGAATTAGGTAATTCTAATTGTTGTTTCAATTGCTCTTTATTAATACGTTGCCCTTTTACATATTCAACTTCAGTAGTCCAGCTTCTACCTTGTTGTTCTCTATACGACTGATTAATCAACTCTACTAGTGTTGGGATGTCACTAAATTCTGCTAAACGGAAATTTAATTTGATCATAAATATACTTAGGCTATTTAAAATATTCTAAAAATAAAGCCGATATTAAATCGGCTTTATTTTGAATAGCAATTAATTCGACTGCTCAGCTAACCAAGCCATAAACTTTTGACGCTCTGCTTTAGAAGATTTTTTCCAAATTTCTGCCAAACGCTGATCATTAGTTTGTGCTACACCAGTAGCAGGCATAGTTGTTGCAACAGGCGCATTAGCTTGAGTCGTGGTAGGTTTTGCAGCAGCATACACAGCGTCAGGTTGTTGTTTAGATGATTTAGTCGTGAAATCAGTAACCTTACCTAGCAATCCCGATGCAAACCACGGTCTTGCCTCATTATTGGCACCAGTTTGTTGAACAATTAACTCATTATTTGAATTATATAAAGCCACTGTAGGTTGCTCAGCATATTTTTTGGCTTGTTCAAATTGTTTTGGAGCATCTACCATTGCAAGCTTATAAGTTTGACCATCTTTGAGCGCTGGAGTTTGAATGGTAACCACTCCTGACTTAACAATATCGTGTTCGCCACTTAAATGCTCAAAATATTCTTGATAACGTACACTTAGGCTTGTCTCACCAGCATCGACTTTATAATTATTTTTAGAAGAACGGAATAATCCAGAGTTGACTTCCTGACCATTCACCGCAAGGATTACGATTTCCTCTGGCGCTGTAATTGTAACTGCTGAAAATACTGAACCGCTGAGTAATAAACCCATCGCAGCGACACTTAATCTTAAAGTCATCTGTTCACGTCTCTGTAATATTTAATAGTTTGTAAAAACATGAGCAATATGCAATATGATTATGACGATTTTATGACAACCTCCTGTTTACGAAGCTGCCTCTCAAGCTTTTAAAATATTTTTTGAATTCTAATAAACACCTATTTTATTGATTATTAATTTCCAACTAACTTTAAAAGCATAAAAAAAGAGTACCCTCTAGGTACTCTTTTCATCCACTCAATTTAGTTGAATGTTTTAAAACGATCTTCATCGCTAATAAATGCTTTTTCACCAGCTGGTGCTTCAACAGAACCAAATACAAGTTGAGCACGTAATTTCCAAGTTGCTGGAACATCAAATGCTTCAGCAGCATCAGCATCAACAATCGGGTTATAATGCTGTAACGATGCGCCTAAACCAAGTTCTGAAAGCGCAGTCCAAGTCGCAAACTGAGCAATTGCACTTGAATGTTCAGACCAAACTGGGAAGTTATCTGCATATAATTCAAATTGCTCTTGCAAGCTTTTAACAACAGCTTGATCTTCATAAAATAGTACTGTACCAACACCAGCAACGAAGCTATCAATCTTTGCATTTGTACCGGCAAAGGCATCTGCAGGAACAATTTTACGTAATGCTTCACGGACTAAATTCCAAAATTTAGCATGTGATTCACCATAAAGAGTAACAACACGTGAAGATTGAGAGTTGAACGCTGATGGGCTATGTTTAACCGCTTCACGAATAGTTTCTTCAATTTTTGTGCGATCTAATGCAACATTTTTACCAATTGCATAAATAGTACGACGGTTTTTAATTTTATCTAAGAAAGTAGACATTTTTTATTTCCTACCTATTTAATTGACCAGGGGCCGTTGTTTGGGAATGAATATAGTCTATGGAACTCATTTCTTATAATCAGCATTAAAAATATGACAGTTCGTTTTATTTTCGCAACAATAAAAAAAGATATGGATATAAAAAAACCTCACTATTTTGTGAGGTTTTTCTTAAGTCTTGGCTAAGAATTATTTTTCAGTTTCAAATAGTGCTGCAACAAACGATTTCGCCGAGAATGGTCTTAAATCATCAATTTTTTCACCCACACCAATGAAACGAATTGGCACATGAGTACGACTAGCAATATTAAATAATACTCCACCTTTTGCTGTACCATCCAACTTAGTAATGGTAATACCTGTTAAACCGACAGCCTGGTCAAATTCTTGTACTTGGTTGATTGCATTTTGTCCAGTACCCGCATCTACAACCAACATAATTTCATGAGGCGCTGTTGCATCAATTTTTTGCATAACACGCTTAACTTTCTTAAGCTCTTCCATCAAATTACTTTTGTTATGCAAACGGCCCGCAGTATCTGCAATCAGTACATCAATACCTTTAGCTCGCGCACTTTCAAAAGCATCAAAAATAACTGATGCACTATCGGCACCATGACCTTGAGCAACTACAGCAATATCGTTACGCTCACCCCAGATTTGCAATTGTTCAGTAGCAGCAGCACGGAATGTATCACCTGCCGCCAACATCACTTTTTTGCCTTCACCTTGTAAACGCTTCGCTAATTTACCAATTGTTGTCGTTTTTCCAACACCATTTACCCCAACCATTAAAATCACATAAGGTGATTTATTAGGGTCAATATGCAAAGGCTTCACACGTGGAGCAAGCAAAGCAACCAACTCTTCTTGCAAGGCTTTATAAAGTGAATGTGAATAGATCAAATCACCACGAGCAGTACGTTCAGTTAAGTTGGTAATAATCGTTTTTGTTGCATCAACACCAATATCTGCAACTAATAATTGCTCTTCGACTTCTTCAAGCAACTCATCATCAATTTCTTTCCCACCAATTAAGATATTAACCATCCCATCGGTGAAATTACGACGAGTTTTGCTCAAGCCTTCTTTCATTCGCCCAAAGAAACCAGATTTTGGTTGCTCAGGTTCTGTAGAAGGTGCAGCCTCGACCACTTCTTCAGCTTTTACTTCTTGCTTAACAGGTGACTCAACGATAGGAACATCGATAGCAGGTAAATTAGGCAATGTGACATCGTCATCCCCGATCTCAGCATCTATCAAGAATTTATTTTGCATATTCGATTGTTGTTGCATGCCGATTCCTTGAAAAGCAGCGTGTTAAAAAACGGAAAGTTTAGCATAAATTCAAATTTTTGCCTGCTTCAATAGCGTGCAAAACCTTTTTGAAATAAAGACAATACTTATTGAGTATCTTCTTGCGCTAATGCAGGATATTGCTTGATATGATTATGTTCAAACTGATAAGCATGCATTAACTTTAAATACTCTGCTCTATGAATTTCTGATTGAGCCATAATCAACTCGGCCATATCTTGAGTTCTTGGATAAGTAGCCTGTCGAGAAAGTTGCACAATTCGTTGATACTGTTCTGAATTCACAGGACGTAGTAATGCCAAATAAGACAGCATAAAAATACAGCCAATGATAATAATCACAACCAGATTAAAACATTGATCTGCCTTTAACTCAGACTTTAATTTAAGAAAATTTTCTTTGAATGTGAGCATGACCTACCTCTAATGAATGTAGTGTAGGGTTCAATGCACTTCAGCACAAGGTCAAAATCCAGTAAGGCTATTATTCTTTAACCTTACTGGATGACAATTGCTAGCCCATTAAGGAACGAATTACAGAGAAGTATAAAATTGCAGCAATAATAACTAATACTAATAGCATAGCAAAAATACTTAAACCTTCTTCTGCATCTGCTGGGTGCAATTCATCTTCATCTGCAATTTTTCTAAGTTCACCATCATAAACTTGATAGAACCAAGCTTTTTGATTAGGGTCTAATTGACGAGCATAGTCGAAAACCCGTTTCCTTTGTGCTAAACAATAATCCCCTAAATGTATTTCTTGATGGAAAATTGCTTCGTCTAATAATTTACGATGGTAATGGGCAAGTTCTATGATTTGCTCCTCTTTAGGAGGATTATCAAAAACAAAGCCATCAATAGTATTTGTCATAGTTATTCTCCTTGTCTTTTATTCTCATATTGATTTTACTCAAAATTATTTGTGAATAATGTTTAATCATGTATCCTAATAGTGAACTAATTGATGCTTCTCAATAGTTGACAAATCCATTAATTTGTAATATTAGTTTAACAATTCTAAGTTAAATTAGTTCAAAGGCAGTGGCCTTTAGAAAAAGTAATCATAATTACAATAAGGAGTTTTATATGATTCAACGTATCTCTCATCATGATTTAGAACATGTATACGCAACTGCGGTTAACACAATTCAGTCTCAAATGAATTTCCAAGATGCAGTTGCACAGTTAGAAGAAGTTGCTCGTGCTGGTCACGGTAAAGCTGCTTTGTTCTTAGCAGAACTATACTACCAAGGTTTCCGTGTTGAACGTGATTCCATGAAAGCACAATACTGGCAGAAACTAGCCACGATGCAAGCATAAAGAAACGTCACTTAGGTGGCGTTTTTTTATGTCTGTAAAAAATTCAATATAAATTAACCATAACTATGTTCATCTTGCGCTTCGCCAAAGCTTTAGCCGCTTTGTCTTGCTCAGGTGGCGTTTTTTTATACCTGTAAAAAGTTCAATACAAATTAACCATAACTTCGTTCATCTTGCGCTTTGTCAAAGCTTTAGCTGCTTTGTCTTGCTCAGGTGGCATTTTTTTATACCTATACAAAACCAAAATTACCTATTTATCTAAAGCCTTACTTCGCCACTTCAGTCGTGACTTAGAAAGTCCCCCTTATCCAGCATTTATTTGTATAGATATTTCTACTCATCAATATTTGTTTACGATTTGACACCTGTTTAAACTGAAATGTCATGTGGTTCTCTTATAATAAGCAGGACAAGTTGAAAACCTTTAAATTTAAAATGAACAGTTTAAGTAATCTACAACCGGTTTCTAAAGACTTGATGATCAAGATTTATATTTTAAGAACCATGATGTACTGCGGGGTTCTGTGGGGACTATTTGATGAAGGCTGGGCCATTAAATCAGATCAGGAAGATTTTATTTTTCCGTTCTGGCTAAATGGAGTACAAGCACATCGATACGCCAAAACTCACTGGCCCAATTACAAGCCAAGAAAAATTACCCCAAAAGACTTCCATGAATCTTTATTACCTACTTTAACACGGTTAAAAGTCACTCCTGCTTTATTTAACTCATCTCATCGCAAGTTGAAGTTATCTACACAGCAAATGCATCATTTCTTTTTTAATCATCCAAAATGGCAGGTAGCTTAAAGTTTCTTTGAGCTACCCAAGATAGCGTGCTTTTTGAACGCTTAAGCATAAAACTTATATTTGAATGACTAGCAAGTCTTTGCATTTTTCAAAAATCGAGCTAATTTAAATCAAAATGATAAAACAACAGGACAGAAGAAATGACTATCGTTGCACAAGTAATTAAGAACAAATCTGAACAAGCCATTTTTACAATTTCACCCGAAGCAACTGTCCTCGAAGCAATTACGATTATGGCTGAAAAAGGTATTGGTGCTTTAGTCGTAGCAGAAGGTGAACAAGTTGTTGGAATATTATCTGAACGCGATTACACACGAAAAGTAACGCTTATGGAGCGCTCATCTTATAGCACTACTGTTGCTGAAATTATGACAGCAAAAGTGATTACGGTAGGTTTAAATAATACGGTTGAAGAATGTTTACAGCTCATGACTGATCGTCATTTACGTCACTTACCTGTATTAGATAATGGAAAATTGGTTGGTTTCATTTCAATTGGTGACTTGGTTAAAGCCGCAATGGAAGACCAGAAAGTTTTGATTGAACAATTAAAACAATATATTTCAGGCTAAATAGAAAAAATAAAAATGGGCGATTAACGCCCATTTTTATTGTTTTTAAACTTAAAGATAATTCGTAATTAATGCGACTAAACGCTCTAGCAAAATATCAGCTTGAGCTTGTGTCATGTTAATTGGCGGTAATAAACGAACCACCGAACCTGCCGTAACGTTAATAATAAGTTTGTATTCATCACGAGCAATCGCAACGAGCTCAGCACAATCTTTAGGTAATTGGATACCAATCATCATACCGAAACCACGTACTTGCACATTCTTATCCGACAATTGAGCACGTAATTGGTCAACAATATAATTACCCACTACTGCTGCATTCTCTACTGCATTTTCCTTCTGGATCGTATCAATTACCGTGTAAACCACACGAGAACCCAATACTGTACCACCATAAGTAGAACCATGACTGCCAGGCCCTAATAACCCTACCGCTTTACCTTGAGTCATTACAGCACCCACCGGAAAACCGTTACCCAAACCTTTTGCTGTGGTCAAAACATCCGGAATAATATTTGTATGTTGATACGCAAAGTATTTACCAGTACGGCCATTACCAGTTTGAATTTCATCTAGCATCATTAACCAGTTATGCTGGTTACAAATTTGGCGAACTTCTTCTAAATAGCTAAATCCTTGTGGTGCAGTATTAATACCACCTTCACCTTGAATTGGTTCAATTAAAATAGCAACGATATCTGGATGCTGTAAGGCAGCCTCTTGGATGGCTTCAATATCACCAAATGGCACTCGAATAAAGCCTTCCACTAAAGGCGCAAAACCGTCTTGTACTTTCTTGTTACCAGTTGCTGACAGGGTCGCTAAAGTACGACCATGAAATGACTGCTCAGCAACAATAATCTTTGGCAAGCTTATACCTTGTTGAGTACCAAATTTACGAGCAATTTTAATTGCCCCTTCATTTGACTCGGCGCCACTGTTTGAAAAGAAAATTTCTTCCATACCTGAAACTTCAGCAAGCTTTTGAGCAGCCGCAGTTTGCCAAGGAATTTCAAACAAATTACTCGTATGCACTAGTGTAGCTGCTTGCTCTGCAATGGCGTCTGCAATAGCTGGATGAGCATGCCCTAAACCACATACAGCAATACCAGTGAGTGCATCTAAATATTCTGTACCATCTTGTGTATAAAGATACGCCCCTCGGCCTCGAACAAAACTGATCGCTTGGCGACCATAAGTAGCCATTAAATGTGTTGGTTGATCAGGTTGTACTGGAGCTAGGGTAATATCAGTCATCACGAACTCTGTCTGTATGAGGTTTTAAGAAGGGTTTATATAAACAAAAACTTGCACTGATGAAAAGTCTCATCATTCATTTATCTAAAATTTCGTCTGCTTTTTGCTATCGCTTCGGTTTATACAATAAAATATTGAATATTCTGTGCAACTTTAAGCAACAAGGCGGTTTGCAAAGCGATGTGAACACCCCCTATAATGCTGCAAGATTAGTTGAGGATCTATTTATGACTGAACAAGCACGTGATACTGAAGCGTTAATTCGCGATCAAATTGCGAAGCATCCCGTTTTACTTTACATGAAAGGCACTCCACAGTTTCCACAATGTGGTTTCTCTGCACGTGCAGTAGAGGCGCTCAGTCAAATTGGTCGTCCATTTGCATATGTGAACATCTTAGAAAACCCTGATATTCGTGCAACTTTACCAAAAATTGCAAACTGGCCTACTTTCCCACAATTATGGGTAAACGGCGAGCTTATTGGTGGTAGCGATATCATGCTTGAAATGTTCCAAAATGGCGAATTAAAACCATTAATCGAACAATACAGCGCAGCTCCAGAAGCTTAATAATAAAAAAGCCAATCGAAAGATTGGCTTTTTTATACTTATAAATTTAACAATCACTTATACCGACATAACGAAATAGCCCATCTACACCAAGATCTGCTTTTAAAATAGTTAAATTTTTATAGGGTGTAGTAGTTATCGCATCAAAAATATTTATGTTCGGATCTTCATGTAACTCATCTACGTTTTGATTCATAACTTGTTCAAAACGGTCAGCAACAAATTCAAATCCTAAGTCCATTGCAATAAATACTGTATGTTCACAAGGTTGAACATATTGCTCTTGTGTCCAATCAATAACGGCAAGCTTACAAATCGGGCAAATAATATTAGCGGTTGCGTTCTCTAATTCAACTAACTGGTAAGACATATTATTTAAAAAATCGAGAAAAATATATTTTAGGAGAATTAGCCTATAAGCGCCATATTTGCTTATTAATTTAAGAAAATAAATTACAAAATAATTTCAATGTAATTACAATGAGATTTCAAATTATTTAGTTCTCTCTTTTATGGTTTATTTATAAGCTTTTTACAAAAAATTAAAATCAAACTTTATCGTTGCAAAAGTAATAATGTAAAATCTTTAGTGTTGCATAAATAGGATATTTTAATGCTCACAGATCTTGATGATTTTTATTGTTTTGCCCTTGTTGTTGAGCATGGTGGATTTAGTGCCGCCGAACGTGTTACGGATATTCCAAAATCAAAATTAAGTCGTCGTGTTTATAACTTAGAGGAAAATTTAGGGGTTCGCTTAATTCAGCGCAGTTCTCGTCATTTTGCAGTTACCGATATTGGTATGGATATTTATAGACACGCCCAAGTCATGATGAATGCCGCACAAGCAGCTCATGATTTGGTTGATCACTTAAGTATTCAACCAAGAGGTGTAGTCAAAGTAAGCGTTCCTGTAGATATAGCACAAAACCAGCTACCCAAAATTTTGCCAGCATTTTTAAAAAAATATCCTGAAATTCGTTTACAACTTATTGTAAGTAATCGACGCGTTGATGTAATTAATGAAGGGATTGATATTGCTCTACGGGTCAGATCTAAACTAGATGATGACCCTAGTTTGGTATTAAGACAGTTTGCGCTAATAGAACAAAGTCTCTTTGCAAGCCAAGCTTATTTAAATGAGTTTGGTAATATTAAGTCACCTGATGAATTAAGTGATCATCGTATTTTAAGCTTGTCTGAAGAGCATTTAGATCAACAATTTATATTGCATGGCCCAGACAACCAACTGAAGAAAGTGAAAGTTAGCCCAACTATCATGGGAACAAATATTTATATGCTTGCCCAACTTGCAAGTCAAAATTGTGGTATTGCCTTATTACCTGACACAGCAGCTGAGGATTTTGTAAAATCAGGTCAACTTGTACAAATCTTGCCAGACTGGAAAGCAGCCCACGGTATATTCCATGCTGTTTATCCGTCACGAAGAGGTTTACTGCCAGCTGTACGTGTATTTATTGATTATTTAGTGGAACATCTTTCAGAACATCCATAAATCAAAGCGGCATAAAAAAGTTCGATAGATTATCGAACTTTTTATGCATATTAAATTTCTGGATAATTTCCCACACCTTCGGGCCACGGCGTTAATAATTCAAACCCTGTATCTGTAACAGCAACCATATGTTCCCATTGAGCAGATAACGAATGATCTTGGGTAATTACGGTCCAGCCGTCACTTAATTCTTTTACCTGAGGTTTGCCTGCATTAACCATAGGTTCAATTGTAAAGACCATCCCTTTTTTCAAAACAAGACCTTGGCCGCGTTGTCCATAATGCAGAATATTAGGTTGTTCATGATAAACTTTACCAATGCCATGCCCGCAATATTCACGAACAATGCTATATCCTTCGCGATGAGCGACCGATTGAATAGCGTAACCAATATCCCCTAAAGTCGCCCCTGGTTTAACTGCATGTATACCAGCGACCATTGCTTCATAAGTAGTTTCAACTAATTTTTTAGCATGTGGATTTACGTTACCGACATAGTACATACGGCTCGTATCACCAAAATAGCCATCTTTAATAATTGCTACATCAATATTAATAATATCGCCATCTTTTAAAATTTTATTTTGAGAAGGGATACCGTGACATACCACTTCATTGACTGAAGTACATATTGTTTTTGTGAATCCATGATAACCTACATTAGCCGGTATAACTTTTAAAGTATTTACGATGTAATCATTACAAATATTGTCTAAATATTCAGTTGTTACACCTGGCTTAACATACTCCCCTATCATTTCTAAAACTTGTGCAGCCAAACGCCCAGAAACTCTTAATTTTTCTAGATCTTGTTCAGTTTTAATTGTAACAGTAGAAGCTCTCATTCAATTTTATCCTCGTAGGCACTGCTTTTACCACGCCCACAAAAATGTTAGTTAATTTAGAATATTTTAGAATGGATGTAGGATAGGCGGAAAGCTTTAAATGTCCAAATATTCAACATTCATAATAGAAATTTATATTTTCATTTTTACACAATTTCTTTAAAAAGTCAGACCTAAAAAATGTTTTCTTTATTTCTTTCAATGAGTTTTCAAGTAGATAACTTAACCAGTTGATATTTTTAATATCTCTGGATGATTGATACGGCCTAAAAAAAAGCTTTTTCACATAAAATAGCGCTTGATCATGATCTCTTTTGCTCTAAAATTCTTTCTTTTTTGTTAAATTTAATTTATGCAACAGCTTCGTACCGGAGATATTATTGCCTTAGGTTTTATGACCTTTGCCCTCTTTATTGGGGCTGGCAATATTATCTTTCCTCCCATTGTCGCTCAACAAGCTGGTGATCATGTATGGCTAGCTGCCATAGGTTTTTTGATTACTGCCGTTGGTTTACCTGTAATTACCATTATGGCCCTCTCTCGTATGCAGGGTTCCATTGAAATTATTAGTTCACCGCTAGGTCGTATCGCAAGTCTGATCTTAACTGTAGTTTGTTATCTATCAGTTGGCCCTTTATTTGCTACACCACGCACCGCGACAGTTTCTTATGAAATTGGTTTCTCATCTTATTTTGGAACGTCTAGCAGTAGCCTTTTAATTTACAGTGCAATTTACTTCGCATTTGTAACTGTCGTTTCTTTATATCCGAACAAGCTTTTAGACACAGTTGGACATGTTCTAGCTCCTCTGAAAATTATCGCTTTAGCAATTTTAGGTATTGCAGCGGTTATGATTCCTGCGGGTTATGTTCCTGCTCCAATTAATCATTACGTTAACTCTCCTGTTTCAGAAGGTTTCGTAAATGGTTATCTCACCATGGATACTTTAGGTGCCTTAGTATTTGGTATCGTCATTATTCAAGCGATCTATTCGCGTGGTGTTACTGACAACAAGCTAGTAACCAAGTATGCAATTATTGCCAGCCTTATTTCTGGTGTAGGACTTACTTTAGTTTACTTAAGCTTATTTAAATTAGGTTTGGGTAGTCATGAAGTCGCTCCTAATGCAGCAAATGGTGCTGTAATCCTACATGCATATGTTCAACATGCTTTTGGGAATATGGGTTCACTCTTCTTAACAGGCCTCATTTTCTTAGCATGTATGGTTACTGCAATTGGTTTAACTTGTGCATGTGCTGAATATTTCGCTCAACTCACCAAATTGCCATATAAGCTTTTAGTTTTCATCTTAGTTGGTTTTTCTTTCATTATTTCCAACCTTGGATTGACTAAGCTAATTGCCGTATCAGTACCTGTCTTGAGTGCAATTTATCCGCCTGCAATTGTAGTTATTATGCTCAGTTTCTTCTGGAAATTTTGGCATAAACCATCTTTTATTGTCGGTTCAGTAACAAGCATTGCTTTAATTTTCGGAATTATTGACGGGCTTAAGGTTGCAGGCTTTGGTGATTACCTCCCTAATTTCCTTCAACACTTACCGTTAAATGAACAAAACTTGGCATGGTTGATCCCATCTTTAGTTGTTCTTGTAGTGACTACTCTTATCGACAAAGTTAAACATAAAAGCATTTAATCTGATGTTTTTTTGAAATCGAGTTTTACCCAAACATGATTTTATATATTGAATAAAATGCTGCGTTTACCCAACCAGCATTTTATTTCTAACATCAGCATTTAGTGACAATTCAACTATAGATATAATTAATTTTTACTGTAATATTACACTAAAATAATTTTTAGCTTACTCAGGAAAGAAGAGCATAAATGAAAAGTAAATATTATTTAACATTAGCAGATGCTGAGTTTTTAATGGAAGAAGCTCAGAAATATGCAATTGAACACAACTTTAAAGTCAGTATAGCCATTGTTGATGAAACAAGCTCTTTATTACTTATGAAACGTCTAGATGGCGCTTCTCCTCTCACCACGCATCTTTGCTTAGAAAAAGCTAAATGCTCATCAATGAGCGGTCGTCCTTCAAAATTTTACGAAGAGCTTCTTCAAAATGGTCGTCTTGGTTTCTTGAGTATGCCAAGTGCTCAAGGTATGCTAGAAGGCGGAAAAGCGATTATTTATGAAGGCCAGATTTTAGGCGCGATTGGTGTTTCAGGTGTTCAATCTTTTGAAGATGCTGAAATTGCTCAACACGCTATTGATGTTTTTTTAAAAAAACAAAGTAGCTAAAGCAAATTTAAAGAATAGAGAAATTATTACACTTTTCATTTAAATAATTTCTCTTTTCTAAAAAAGTAATTATTTTATACAAAAATGTTTAATATTTACTTTTTTAATACCTTAACCATTTATAAACATAGAAGTTTTTATAAAACTGTTCAAAAAATTTTCTATTGACTATTGAATTAAGCTAAAAATACAAGTACAACATTAAACTTATTCTTGACTAAAACATTCGGTTTTAGCGCAACCACAAGGAGGGATGGAGATGTTATCATTACATTTCAACAAACAAGTCTTCATTAACACTCTGAACAGCAAAGATTCAGTTGTTTATGGAGTAACGACGCTTGCTCTTATGCTGACTTTACTGTTTCAAGGTATGATTAAAGGGAATCTGAAACCCGAATACTTTATGTATGCCATGGTTGTTTCTTTTGTATTTTGTGTATGGGCCTTTGTCGACCACAAAATGCGAAAATTAGCTAAAAGACGACTTAGTCAACAAAAATAAGAATTCTAAAAATGGATGAGCGATCATCCATTTTTATTTGCTTAAAAACAATAAAATTGTCCCCATCACTAAAATAGCAGTTGCTAATAGCTCAGTAATAATTAAAGCGAACATCATAAACGTCATCAACCATGTAGGTAAACTGAAATGCCCTAACCTATGAGGTTGTTTAAACTGATTGGTCGTATCCTGCAAAAATCCGTGGATGATATAAACTAAAATTGAGAAACTAAAAAACAGTATATTTGCCAATACACACCATAAAGCAATATCTTCATTTAAAATCGTGAAATAGCTCAATACAGCCAGAATAAGTGTGGCTGCTGCATAAAGCAAACTGCTTCTATGTGCAATATCTACATAATAATGTGCACGGCTTAATTCGGAACGGCGTATTTGCCAATATTTCCATACTCCAGTTAACATTCCTATCCATAAAAAGACGCCACTAAAGACAATAGCCAGCTGTACAGCTTTTGATAAATCCATAATTTCCATTATTCGTTTTATTAAAATTTGATGAGCTATATAACATAAATCTTGACTTTATAGTCACATTTTAATCAAGTACCTTTTCAGAACTCGTGTACATTAAGATAAATGATTAGCCAATTAACTTTAAATCTATGGATAAGACTTTTGCATCTTTTTGGATTACCTGCAAAGATGGTTATCAGCTTGCAGCTCAATTTTATCCTGCTCAAGAAAAGAAAGCTGAATACCCTATCCTGATTTGTCCAGCAACAGGTATAACTAAAAACTTTTATCACTCTTTCGCAACGTGGTTAAGCCAACAAGGCTATGATGTATTGAGTTTTGACTTCCGTGGTATTGGCGAGTCCCTACATGGAGCTTTAAAACAAAGTACCGCAAGTATTACCGACTGGGGAACACTTGATATTCCTGCTGCAATTGATGCTTTATTAATAAAAACGAAAGCAAATCAAGTTATTCTTATTGGACATAGTGCTGGCGGACAACTACTAGGAGTCGTACCTAACTATAATAAAGTCGCAAAAGTGATAACGGTTGCAGGTTCAACTGGACATATTAAAGGCCTTAAAGGAAAAACCAAGGTTTTAGCGCCAGTTATGTTTAATCTTATCTTCCCTATTTCTAGTCTTGTTAAAGGTTATGGAGCAACTCAATTCATTGGTATGGGAGAAAATCTACCTAAAAAAGTTGCTCAACAATGGCGAGAGTTTTGTAGCCGTCCCGGATATGTAAAAAACGCCATAGGCAAGACGATTTTTCATGATTTTCATTCAGATATTCAATGTCCCATTACGGCTATTTGGGCTGATGATGATGAGATTGCAACCAAACGTAACGTACAAGAATTATTAAGTTTATATCCAAATGCAAATAAAAAAATGATTGAACTTAGCCCAAAAGATTTAGGCTATAAATCAATTGGCCATATGCTGTTATTTAAAAAATCACATCAAAAACTCTGGTCTATTTTAGAACAAGAAATTAAACATTAATCACTGCTTTTATTTTCGCCTCTAAGTCAGTAATCCGGCTTAGAGGTTTTTTTGTATTAAAAACGAGCAGCTTTTTACTTAAATGCGTCGATATACCGTTAAAGTTCTGCTAAGGTAATTCATCTGAAGCTGTTGTCAAAAAACAGGTATATTTACTTGTTTAATGCAAACAGCTTCTTTTTTTCTGTTTTAGCTAAAGCCAAAGAAATTGTTCAAGGATAATTATGCTAGCACTAGAGCCTCAACATATTCATATGAATCAACATGCTGTTGATAAAACACATGCATTAAAGTGTCTAGTAGATATATTAGAAAAAGATGGGTTAGTTACGCCTGAATATATAACGGGACTCATCAATCGTGAACAACAAAGCGCGACTTATTTAGGCCAAGGCATTGCCATTCCTCACGGTACTCCTCAATCACGTGAATATATTTTAAAAACAGGTATCCGCTTAGCCCATTTCCCCGAAGGTGTGATCTGGGATGGAGAAAATAAAATTTATTTAGCTGTAGTGATTGCAGCAAAATCTGATGAACATTTGCAAGTTTTGCAAATTCTTACTCGTGCATTAATGCATGACGTCAGCGAACAAGTAAAGAATGCTTCTAAACCTGAGCAGATTATCGAATTACTACAAGCTCAGCCATTATCCTTAGCGCTTCATGAAAATCTTATTCAAACCGAAATCGACGCACAAGATATCGAAGATTTATTTTGGGCAGCTTCTCAAACACTCAAAAAACATAATTTTGTAAAATGTGGTTTTCTAAGCTCACTTGATCCAGAACAAGCTATTCAACTGCAAGATCAAATCTGGTCCATTTCTAGCAATCACTTTGTTCAGCAACCCGCTATTAGCATTACTAAACCATCACAGGCTTTAGAGCTAAATGGTAAAAAGCTGAACACCCTCGTTTGTATAGCAGCCAATGACCAACTCGATAATGAAAGATTTAATCGTTTAATTGATATTTTATTTAACCCTGAGCAAGTTGCCGAGCTAGATAAAACTCAAACTCCAAACGAAATTGCAAAAATTATTGGAGCTGACGTTGTTCCGGACTGGCCTCAACGTTCAGTAGTACTGGCAAATGCACACGGCTTACATGCCCGACCAGCTACACACCTTGTCAATCTTACAAAAACCTTTCAAGGCGACATCCAAGTTGCAGTAGATGATGGTAGCTTTGTTTCTGCCAAAAGTTTAACTCGTCTTTTAGCGTTAGGTTGTAAGCGTGGCCAAACTCTACGTTTTATCGCTGAGCCAGAAACCGATGCCGTAGAGGCTTTAGATCAAGTTATTTTGGCAGTACAGCAAGGCTTAGGTGAAGAAATTGAAGCGCTACCTGTAACCAGTGAAACACCTGACCAGCTCCCTGCTCAAACGGTAATATCAAATGCTACGACATTGGGTAACAATACGGGAATTGCAGCATCAAGTGGCTTAGCTTTTGGACCTGTCCATGTGATTAAACCAAAGGTTTATCAATATGAACGTATGGGTTCAGGCGTAAAAGTCGAGAAAGAAAATTTAGATATTGCCCTACATGCAGTAAAAAACAATATTCACCAAGTCATAGCCAAAGCTGATGCCTCTGAAATTAAACAAATCTTTCGAGCTCACCTAGAAATGCTTGATGATCCTGATTTAATTAATGGTGTATATCAAAAAATTTATCAAAATTTATCAGCACCAGCTGCGTGGCATGAACATATTGAAGCTGCAGCTAAAGCACAGGAAGCTCTACCAGATCGTTTACTCGCTGAACGCGCAACAGATCTACGTGACATTGGTGACAGAGTTTTAACCCAATTATGTGGTGAAGTGGTTATTGAAGAGCCAAAAGAGCCTTATATTCTAATCATGCATGACGTGGGGCCAAGTGATGTCGCTCGTCTCAACAAAGACCGAGTCGCAGGTATTCTAACTGCTATAGGCGGTGCAAGTGCGCATAGTGCAATTGTCGCACGTGCTTTAGGCATTCCAGCTATTGTGGGTGCTGGTGAACAAGTCCTAGAAATTGATCCGAAAAGCACTTTACTTATTAATGGTGATACTGGAACTTTTGTTTTAAATCCAGATGCAGCGCAAATCGAACAAGCCAAGCAAGAGCGTGAGCAACAGCGTCAAATTCGTGAAGAAGCTGAACGCCATAGCCACGAGCCAGCAATTACCTTAGATCAACACCAAATCGAAATTGCAGCCAATTTGGGTAAAGTTCAAGCGACAGCACAAGCAGTAGAATGTGGTGCTGAAGCAATTGGCCTACTTAGAACCGAACTTGTTTTTATGTCTCATAGCAGTGCACCTAATGAGGCTGTTCAAGAGGCTGATTACCGAGTTGTATTAGATGCACTTGCAGGTCGCCCGCTTGTAGTACGTACATTAGATGTAGGCGGTGATAAGCCTTTACCTTACTTACCAATTGCTGAAGAAGAAAACCCATTCTTAGGGTTAAGAGGAATTCGTTTAACTTTAAGACGCCCTGAGCTTTTAAAACAGCAATTAACCGCTCTACTAAAAGCATCTGATAATCGTCCGTTACGCATTATGTTCCCTATGATTGGACGCGTTGAAGAATGGCGTGCAGCCAAAGCAATTCTTGACGAAGTAAGAGCCCAACATCCATGTGACAATTTACAAGTTGGTATTATGATTGAGGTTCCGTCTGCTGCTTTACTTGCACCGGTTCTTGCACAAGAAGTCGACTTTTTCAGTATCGGCACAAATGACCTGACCCAATATACTTTAGCGATTGACCGAGGCCATCCAATACTCTCAGCGGAAGCAGACGGATTACATCCAAGTATTCTTAATTTGATTGATCAAACAGTAAAAGCTGCCCACAAATATGGCAAATGGGTAGGAATCTGTGGTGAGCTTGCAGCAGACCCGAAAGCTGTACCTATTCTCATGGGATTAGGCGTAGACGAACTGAGTATGTCCCCAAATAGCATTCCTTTAGTAAAAGCTCAAATCCGTACACTAAGCTATAGCCATGCTCAAAAGCTTGCGCAACAAGCTTTACTATGCGATAGCGCCCCTGCTGTGCGCCAGCTATCTGAACAAGACTTATAAGATTGGGAATAGTAATGGCTAAAATTTTAACAATTACTTTAAACCCTGCAATTGATGTAACCATTCAACTGAATGAGTTATTAGTAGGAGAAGTGAACCGACAAGAGTCGGTAGAAATTCATGCGGCTGGCAAAGGCCTTAATGTTGCTCAAGTATTAAAAGACTTAGGTCATGATGTAATCGTAACCGGCTTTTTAGGTGAGCATAATCGACAAATTTTCGATACACATTTTGCACAAGCTCAATTTCAACCTGAGTTTATTTATATTGATGGTGAAACACGTCAAAATATAAAAATTGCTGAGCATTCTGGGCGGATGACAGATTTAAATGGCAAAGGTTTCTTTGTTTCTGAAACAGACAAACAAAGGCTATTTAATAAGATTGAAGCTCTGTTACCACAAGTCGAGGTTGTTGCAATAGCTGGTAGCCTCCCGCAAGGTTTTAGTATTGATGAGTTACAACAACTTATTCAACTGATCAAAAAAAATAATAAGAAAGTTGCCCTAGATACCAGTGGTAAAGCATTGGTTGCTGCAATTGAATGTCAACCTTGGATGATCAAACCGAATACCGATGAGTTGGTTGAAAGTTATCAACGTCCAGCAACAAGCTATGCTGAACAAAGAGAACTTTTTGATAGCTTAACCAATATTGAGCATGTGGTTATCTCAATGGGTGAAGATGGCGTAAATTGGTTACACGCCACTCACCCCTTACATGCTCAAGCACCAAAAGTTATCGTAAAAAGTACAGTAGGCGCTGGTGATTCACTCTTAGCCGGCATGATCCATGGGCTTGTTAACCAAATGCCTCCTGAAGAGACCTTAAAAACTGCGACAGCCATTGCAAGCCATGCTGTAACACAAATTGGTTTTCGAATCCCTACTTCTGAGGTTCTAAACCAATTAAAAGCACAAACTATTATCAATTCATTGAGTGAATCTGATGCAAACTGCTAAACATTTATTATTTGTCACTAATGATCCGCAACAGCAAGTCAATACTTTAATCTTGGCTCGTAAACTTGCTTTAGTCGCAACCCAACACGGCTATAAACATAGTGTCATTTCACTCGATGAATTTGAATCAAGCGATCATTTTGATCATGTCATTATTATTGGACAACAACCTAAAAATCTAAATATTTTTGGTCAAAACGCTCTATCTTTAGTTTCTATTGAAGATATTAAAGATGATGCAGACAAAGCACTTTTAACGGCACTTGAACACTCGAAACCAGCAAATGATTGGGAACAAAAACCTAAGCAAGCTTCACATACAGCAACTCATTTTGTTGCCATTACTGCTTGCCCAACTGGAGTTGCCCATACATTTATGGCAGCTGAAGCGTTACAACAAGGTGCAGAAAGACTTGGGTATCAAATCGATGTAGAAACTCAAGGTTCTGTAGGTGCGAAGAATATTTTATCACCTCAAGCGATTGCTGATGCCGATATTGTTATTCTTGCTACTGACATTGAAGTCAACACTGACCGCTTTGTAGGTAAGCGTGTCTATAGATGTAGCACTGGTTTTGCTTTAAAACAAACCGACAAGGCTTTTGCTGAGGCAATTGCTAATGCTCAGGTTTTAGAACAAGGTAAACAGCAAGCAACAACGGAAAATAAGGATAAAACTGAAAAAGTTGGTGTATATAAACACTTATTAACTGGTGTTTCTTATATGCTGCCTATGGTTGTTGCGGGTGGCTTGCTAATTGCACTTTCTTTATGTTTTGGCCTAAATGCAGCAGAACAAGCTGGTAGTCTGCCAGCCATATTAAAACAGATTGGCGCAGCAGCATTTACCCTCATGGTACCCATGCTGTCGGGTTATATTGCATATTCCATTGCAGATCGCCCTGGTCTTGCACCCGGTTTAATCGGGGGTTTATTGGCAGCACAGTTACAAGCAGGATTTTTAGGCGGTATTGTTTCTGGCTTCCTTGCAGGTTATATCGCATTATTTATTGCTAAAAAAGTTAAGCTCCCAACTAGCTTAGAGTCCCTTAAGCCCATTTTGATTATTCCATTACTAGGAACATTATCTGTTGGGCTGATTATGTTCTATGTGGTAGGTCAACCTGTAGCACATATTTTTGAGTTAATGAAAGATTTCCTCAACAACATGGGCACAACAAATGCTGTATTAATGGGAATTATTCTGGCAAGTATGATGTGTATTGATTTGGGCGGACCAATCAATAAAGCTGCTTATGCTTTTACAGTTGGACTACTTACCACCAATACCTATATGCCAATGGCAGCCACGATGGCAGGCGGTATGGTTCCTGCAATTGGGATGGCAATTGCAACTTTCCTCGCTAGAAATAAATTTAGTACTGGTGAAAAAGATGCAGGTAAAGCTGCTTTTGTACTTGGTTTATGCTTTATTTCAGAAGGTGCAATTCCATTTGCAGCAAAAGATCCAATGCGTGTTATTCCAACCTGTATTCTAGGTGGCGCAATAACTGGTGCATTAGTTGCTTTATTTCACTGTGAGCTTGTGACTCCACACGGCGGTGTATTTGTACTACTGATTCCGAATGCAATCAATCATGCGTGGTTGTATCTTGCAGCAATTGCGGCTGGAAGTATCGTAACGGGAGTAAGTTATGCCATCATTAAAAAGAATCAAGAAGAAAAATTATTAACAAACTCATAATTTAAAAAGGGAGAATATAGATTCTCCCTTTTTATTAGTACTCAGTTTTATAGATTAATTTGAACGGCATGTGTTATCAGTTGTTCTAAGGTAAAACACTAAAAATTTAATTTGAGGCCATACTCATCTTTTAATTTCAAAATTTGTAGAATTACATTTGAATCTTTGAGAAATAATTACCCCTTATTCACACAAATAATTTTAACATTTAAAATCAATAACTTACAAACAAATATTCATTAATTTTATAGATAATTCATCAATTGTGTTAAATGTATGGTAAATTTTCATCTTCAAAAAATCTTTTAAACATATGATTAATTTAAATATTTACCTATTGAATGGATTTATTTTTTTAAGTTATGACTTTGTAGACAAAAAATTTTGATAGAAATGTCACGTTCAAAACGAGTTTTTTTTTCTACGATTCTCATGCAAACAAATATCGTTCATTTTACGACCAAGCGATTAGCCAAGTTCAAATAAACGGTAAGGAATAAGTTTTATCAGAAGAGGAAAATTTATAGTTTGTCCTTGTTAATCAAACAATATAAATTTTGCTCATGACTTAAAGTCCTGATATAACTTGCTTAGTGAAACTATATTTTTCCACTATTAAAATAAGTTTCATAAAATGCGATCCACCAAGGTATGGGGAAAAGTCAATGACAAAGAAGTATGCGCGTTTTTTACCTACAACAGAATCTTTCACTCTTGAAGATTTTCCATATTATTGGATTACTCAGGTCCATGCTCAATATGTTCAAAATATTGATAATGCCCTCAAAAAATATGGCCTAGATAATTCACGTCGACGTATTATGCTTGCACTAAGTAGTAAACCTCACGCTAGCGTATCAGAGCTATCTGATATGATTATTTCAAAAATGTCGACTACCACTAAAATTGTTTATCGCTTAAAAGATGAAGGCTTAGTTGAAACCTATTCTTGTCAATCAGATGGTCGTATTACACGTGTATATCTTACCGAACGTGGTACAGAAATGATTAATAAAATTAATGATCTAACGAGTGTAGTACTTGAACAATCATTCGAAGGTATCACCCCTCTTCAACTAGAAAAAATGATGGAAAGCTTAAAATTGCTTTTAAAAAATCTTTCTCGATAATTGTTGTTTTCAACATTTTAAAACGATTAATTCTCAAGCTCTCTCATGAGAGCTTTTTTATTATTTTCTCTTATGTTTACAGGAATATAGACTTCATAAAGTAATCAATTAAACACTATGCTTGTTGACTTGTTCCTTCAACTCCAGTAGAAACTCTCTCTTAATATCTCTAACGTAATTTTAGGAAAAAATGGCTAAAAGAAAATATAAGAGTGATAAGTTTCAAGTACGTCGTATTAACCGTCAATGGTGGGTACTTGAAAAAGATTTAGAAACTAACTGTTACAGCAAGCATGAACAGGTAGCTACTAAGACATTAGCTAACAATTATGCTGACGATTATATAGAGCAGTATTATATGAACCTCTACATTCAACAACAGTTGAAAAAACCGGAAACCGTATAAAAAGCCTCCATGGCTTTTTTTATTTATAATTTAATAAGTTAAATAAAATTAAAATAATAAAATTTTGACATAAAAAAAACCTACATCTTGGGGAAAATGTAGGCTATAAAATGCACAAAAAGGAATTATATATCCTTTTTGATGAAAAGAATTCTACGATAATATAAGACCTTATTTTATATTACTTTTGTAAAGTTAATAGTATTTATTGTATTAACCTCTAATAACTTAAATACTTTTTCTTTATAAATTTTTTCTCATAAATATTTAAATTAATTAACTCTTCACGAGTTAAAATGTTTTTGATGTATGAATTTTTTATAAAAAACTCTATTTGAATTTTATAAACAACTGTTTTAACAAGTTTTTTACAAAAATACGCATAATTTTTTCAAGTTAAAATTCTACATTTCATAATCTTTAGGAGATTAAAAGTTAATAAATAACATATGCATAGAGGATTAATAAAATTTTTATTTAAAAAAAAACCTTTATTCGAGACGAAAAAAACATCAAATATTAATTTTTTATAGCTTTTGTGGTGACGACACAACTATTACAATACAGTTTATAAATAGTTTAACTCTTCAGCAGTTTTAGGCATGTTATGACTTCAATGTCGAACACTACCCAAAAGCATTTTATTGTTGAGCAGTTTCCTTTACCGACTTGGGTCAGTGATGAAAAAGGCTTAATTTTATACTGCAATACGGAGTGTACAAAGTACTGGCGCGATACTTCTCCTCCATTGTTTCAACAATGGCTAGATTTCGTGTACCCTGCCGATTTAGAAGAAGTTAAAAACAAATGGTTAGATGCGATACGACTCCGATCAAGAATTGAATTTAAATGCCGTCTTTTGCATAAAACCCATTATTATCGATGGTGTAAAATTTCTATTCAATTGTCGAAATACCATGAATCTTCTCAAGAAAATGAATGGTTTATTAGTTTTCTAGATATTGACCAAGATATACAAGAGCAGCAAAGCTTACGAAAAGATATCGATATACAAAATCAAATGCTCGATATCAGTGTCGATTGTATTAAGGTTTTAAATACAGATGGCACTGTATCTCATATGAATAAATCAGGATGCCTTGCATTAGGTATACCTGTAGATGAAAAAAAATTCGGTATGCGATGGTTAGATCTTTTACCACCCCATATTCGTAAACGCGGAAGAGTTGCCTTAAAAAAAGCCTTACAGGGTAAAGTGGCCCGATTCGCTGGCATGAGTTGCCTACCAAATCAAGATCCAGAATATTGGGATAACATGCTTACCCCAATTCAACATACAAACGGCGAAATTATTCAAATATTATGTGTTTCGCGAAATGTCACTCAACAGTATCTTACCGAAAACCGTCTAAGAGATATTAGCGAGAGAGATGAACTCACAGGATTATTTAATAGACGTTCATTTAAGCTACAACTAAAACGCACCCTAGCCTACTCAAGAGAAACCCAAACTAGTGTAGGGCTACTTTTAATTGATCTAGATCATTTCAAGCATATTAATGACACTATAGGTCATAGTGCTGGTGACCACTTATTAAAAATACTTTCTAAACGTTTTAATCAGTGCGTAGACCCTGAAAGATGTTCAGTTGCCAGATTAGGTGGTGATGAGTTTGCAGTTATTGTTAGCCATTTAGAAAATGAGAATGATGTTCGTGAACTTGCTGAAGTATTGCTTCAACAACTCAATCAACCCATTACATATGCTGGGAATGTGCTCAACGGCGGCATGAGCATCGGCTGCGCCATTTATCCTCAAGATGCAGTTGATCAATCGAGCTTATTAAGTTGTGCCGATATGGCATTACATGACTTAAAAGCCCGTGGTCGTGGCGGCATACGTATGTATAACCCAAGTATGATGCAGTTAACCGAGGCAATCGCCTCTCAACTCAACATTGCTCGCCAGCTTATTCGTCATCATACCATTCAGCCCTACTATCAACCCAAAGTCGATCTAAAAACTCATGCTGTAGTGGGCTTTGAAGCATTACTCCGCTGGCATACGACTTCGGCCCAAAGAGGTTTGCCTTCTCAGATTGCTGAAGCGTTTAAAGACTACGATTTAGCCAGTAAAATTGGTGAAATCATGCAACAACAAGTTTTGCATGATATTGCTAAATGGATAAAATTAGGTTTTGAGCCGCTTCCTGTTTCTCTAAATGCCGCGCCGGTTGAGTTTTTAAGAGATAACTATGCTGAACGTTTATTAAAAAAGATTAATCAACTCGAAATTCCTACCCATTTAATTGAGATAGAAGTTACTGAACATATGCTGGGTGACCGTGGTTCTGAATATGTTATTCGCGCACTCAATAAACTAAAACAGCATGGAGTACGCATTGCTTTAGATGACTTCGGAACAGGTTTCTCTTCTTTAACACATATAAGAGACTATCCAATTGATTGCTTAAAAGTTGATTGTAGCTTTATACAAAAGATGCAACATGATCCATCCATTTATGCAATTGTTCAGGCAATTGGCTTACTTGCTCCAAATCTCTCACTCGGATTAATTGCAGAAGGTATTGAAACACCAGAACAAGAAGAATTACTTCTTCAATTTGGATACAACATAGGGCAAGGTTTTTTATTTGAATCAGCTATTGATGCTAATCAGGTGATCTCTATTCTTAAACAGGGTCAGGCTTATCTAGAAAGTCACTATTCTATGAATTAGTCATTTACCTTACACACTAAAAACAAACAATAAAAATTATAAAATTGGCGATAATATAACCATAACGATAACAAGTTTAGGTTCTTCAACAATAAATATTGTCACAAGACAATAAGGAGCAATATATGAGTTATCACCATATTTTAGTTCCGGTCGATGGTTCTCCTACTTCACTTATTGCTGTTAATCATGCTGCAAGTCTTGCTAAAGCCTTTAGTAGTAAAGTTACTTTGGTATATGCGCTCACTATTGATCCATTTATTTCAGTTGAAATTATTGATAGTACAGAAATTGCGCAAGATTATTTTAATAAAGCGAGAGCTTCGATTCAGAGCATTTTAGATCAAGCTAAAGAACAATTTAGCCAACATGGAATTTCTGTTGAAACCAAAATTGTTGAAGGTCAAACAATTCATACAGAAATCATCAAAGCAGCAACTGAGCTAAAAGCTGATTTATTAGTGATTGGTTCTCATGGGCGAAAAGGTTTTAAAAAGTTCTTCTTAGGAAGTGTAACTCAAGCACTCTTAGGAGAAATTCATGTGCCAGTATTGGTCGTAACTGAATAAATCTAAACCTTTATATAAAAAACCCAGCTATATAGCTGGGTTTTTTGAAATAAGTTACTTACCGTTATATGTAAATTTAATGAGAGAACCGGGATTCTCTAAAGTATGAGTGACTGAACCATCATCTTTTTGTACATTTCCCGCTGTATCAGTCAGCACATATAAGGTATTACCTTCTGGACTAGCGATGACATCACGATAACGATTATTGCTTTTAAACATTGGGATAGCATCATCCAAAGTCGTGCTATATGTCGGGTCCAATTTAATACGGAAAATCACCCCACGTTTTAAAGATGGGACCAATAATGTATTTTCCCACCCTGGAATCGCTTTTTTGCCTCCCGTATATACATATGCCGATGACGGTGCAACCGTTGGCCAACAAATATATGCCATCTCACCACAAGTAGGGTCATTATAGTTATAGGTATCTTGTACCGTATATAAAGTTTTCAAAGGTGGCACAAAGTTTTTACCAGTCCATTCAGACTCTTTAGTCACAGGAACACCTGTTGCTACTTTTATCCCGTTTTGAGCTAAATCTTTAATTTGTGATTTATTGGTTGCTGCCGAATAGTTTGCATAGGCATAACCACTGTCATCTTTATAACCAGCTACATTTGGCCAGCCATAGTTACCACCTTTTAATACAAGGTTAATTTCATCATCAGAATTTGGCCCTTGCTCAGATTGTAAAAGCTTTCCATTTGGAGCAAAAGCTAAACCTTGTGGATTACGGTGCCCTAAAGTGTAGATATGACTCACTACGCCGTTAAAGCTTGGGTTGTCTTTAGGTATACTGCCGTCCAGATTTAAGCGTAATACTTTACCCATATATGTATGGTAGTCTTTACTATTGAGCTCTTGCTGAGTCGGAGTATGCTGTGCCTGATTCGGTAAGAACAGATAAGCTAACTGATTACGACCTTGGTCACCAATCGTATAGTAGATTTTTTGGTCTGGACCAATAACGAGACGACCAGACTGATGATCTTTTGATGACGGTAAACCTGCAATCAAATCAATAGGCTTTTCAAATGTATCTGTAGTTTTATTATAGGTATATCTACGAATAATCGTCTGATTAGGTAACTCTTTATCTGTAGATTTTGGATTTTTAAAAGTGCCTGAAATATAGATATAAGGGTTATGTTTAAAGTCAGGATGAAAAGCAAAACCTAACAAACCATTTTGCCCATCAGCATCACTCACAATTTCAGGAACCTGAAATACTGTTTTCGCGCTACCAGATTCAGGATTTACTCTTAAAATTTTACCAGTCGCACGTTCGGTTAACCAAATTTGATTATCTGGCCCCCATAACAAAGCATGTGGTTTATTTAAGTTGGAGAGAATCACTTTTTTATCAAAATTTTCTGTTTTCGCTTTTGCGAATTGAGCAGGTGTCAGAGGTATATCTGCAAATGCCGTATGAAACGTAAATAGTTGTGCAGCACCTAGAAGAGTGATTTTTGCTAATAAATGTTTATTCATAGTTCCACCTTATAAAGTTTTCTAAAGAGTTACTTAAACCGCTGAAAACATTGGTTTGTATACGTTCTCTATATCTTTTGTATTATGATGATTAGCTCATTTATTAAAATCCAAATTTCTGCAAGGCTCTGTTGCATAAAAGTAGCTATTCAAAACAAATGAATATTTTATAAGTTGCCATATAAATCATTGATCTCATTTTTAAGATAAATAATTTGAAAGAAAGCTTTAACAAAGTAATTGAAAAGTAAAATTTAATACTCAAATAGACAATTCAATCTATAAAAATATACATATCACATAGTTAAAAGATCCAAGCTAAAGGTTAAGTATCCTTACAAATCGAATTTCGTTATGTGTGCAAATTTTAAACCCCTTAAGAGAGAGCATTCTTATCAATTAGACTTACTTGAACCCACCTTTGATTACAAATCAGATGTCTATCCAAGTGATGATTGCCCAATAATCTTATCTCATCAAAATGAATGGGAATGGCGAAAAGTTAAATTTGGAATGTTGCCACCATATGCGAAAGAAGTTTCATTTAAATATGCAACTTATAATGCAAGAACTGAAACGGTTGATCACAAACGTTCATTTAAACATGCCTGGTCAAATGATCAATTTGGCCTAGTTCCTGTTGAAGCTATTTATGAACCGAAATATATCAATGGTAAAGCACATTGGTATGGCATCTTTCGTCAAGATGGAAAGCCATTTACGCTTGCAGCAATTTATGAAGAAACCATAATTGATGAACAGAAAGTTAGAACAATGTCGCTATTAACAATCAATGCAGATCGACATTCTTTTATGAAACAGTTTCATAAACCTGACGATGAAAAACGTTCAATTATTGTAATACCTGACCATCTTAGAAACGATTGGTTAAACTGCAAACACACTGACGCTCCTGACTTTTTCTTAGATATGCCATTAAATGAATTTACGTCTCTGCCTAAAGCAGAAATGAACAAATCAAAAAATAGTTAGATGCCTAATAAGTGAAAGTAGCAAGCTTAAATGGCTCCCCCTAAAAACTTATGTTATCCTTCGCACCTCTTTAAAACTTCAAATTTTCATTATCCATGACACTTACGCCACCTTAAGTTTATTTACCCTTCTCCCTTGTAAATAACTCATCACTGTCTAGTGATGTGGTGTAGTCGCTTGTGTGTTGGTATATCACATCACTAGCCTTTCTAAAATTTAAAATTCTAGGCTATTTCCATGTTAATGAATCTTCGAGAACAATGGTTCTCTAATGTCCGTGCAGATATTCTTTCTGGGCTTGTTGTTGGTCTGGCTTTAATTCCAGAGGCGATTGCCTTTTCAATTATTGCAGGTGTAGATCCCCAAATCGGTTTATATGCATCTTTTTGTATTGCGGTTATTATTTCTTTTGTAGGTGGCCGTCCTGCCATGATTTCGGCAGCAACGGGTGCTATGGCCTTAGTCATGACGACCCTAGTGAAAGAACATGGTCTTCAGTATTTATTCGCAGCTACTATTTTGACGGGTGTCATACAAATTATAGTAGGATATCTTAAGCTTGCTAAGCTCATGCGCTTTGTCTCTAAATCGGTTGTGATTGGTTTTGTAAATGCTCTCGCCATACTCATTTTTATGGCCCAGCTTCCAGAACTAGTCAATGTAAGTTGGTACGTCTATCTATTAGTCGCTATTGGTTTAGCAATTATTTATCTATTCCCTTATGTACCAAAGCTTGGAAAAATTTTTCCATCTCCCCTTATATGTATTGTTATAGTCACATTACTTGCCTTCTTTTTAGGCCTTGATGTGCGAACAGTTGGCGATATGGGAGCATTACCAAATACTCTACCTATTTTTTTAATTCCAGATATTCCTCTTAATTTAGATACACTTCTTATCATTCTTCCTTATTCATTGGCGTTAGCTGCAGTTGGCTTACTTGAGTCGATGATGACAGCCACAATTGTTGATGAAATGACGGATAGCCCGAGTAATAAATTTAAGGAATGTAAAGGTCAAGGTATTGCCAATATTGCCTCGGGTTTTATGGGTGGGATGGCTGGATGTGCCATGATTGGGCAATCAATGATTAATGTTAAATCAGGTGGTCGCACACGGTTATCTACATTATGCGCAGGCACATTCTTGCTGATCTTAGTAGTATTTTTAAGTGATTGGTTGAAAGTTATTCCTATGGCTGCGCTTGTTGCTGTCATGATTATGGTATCAATAAGTACTTTTGAGTGGCGTTCACTTACCCAATTTAAAACTAATCCTAAAAGTAGCAATACCGTTATGATTGCAACGGTTGTTGTAGTTGTAGCTACTCACAATCTAGCATTAGGCGTATTGACGGGTGTACTACTTTCCGCGCTTTTCTTAGCCAATAAACTTGAAAATGATATACAGGTAATAAGTTCATTAGAAGGCAACGCTCGTTTATATGATTTAAGAGGACAAATCTTTTTTAGTTCTTCAGATAGATTCATGCAAGGCTTTAACTTTAAAGAAGACGTAAAAGAAGTCATTATTGATCTGACTCATTCACATATATGGGATGTCACTTCGGTTGCAATGCTTGATTCAGCAGTAGAAAAGTTCCAAAAGAATGGCATACAAGTTACTGTACGTGGTTTAAATGAAGCCAGTTCAATCATGATTGACAAGTATGGTACACATGCAAAAATTTAAAAAAGGTCCTTTGGGACCTTTTCAATCATAGAGAATTATATTTTTATTAAGGAGATTTATATAACAAGCGGTTTGGGCTACCTGAAGGGTTTTTTACTACATTACTGCTCGCTTGATTTAAAAGATTGGTAGAGATCGTTTGAGGTGAAGCCGTAGGTGTACTTTGAAGCATTTCAGCAACTACACCAGCAACATGCGGGGTTGCCATTGAAGTACCATTTAATATCTTGGTAGCTGTATTACTTCCAATCCAAGAAGAATTAATTTGACTACCCGGTGCAAAAATATCAACACAGCTTCCATAATTAGAATAGCTGGCTCGAGTATCTGTATTATCTGTAGCAGCCACTGTAATGGCTTTACTTACTCTTGCTGGAGAAGATGTACATGCATCTGTATTTGAATTGCCAGCGGCTACGACCATGACATAACCATTATTATATAAATTTTCCACTGCACTATCTAAAGAAGAACTTGTCGCCCCACCTAAAGACATATTTACAACTGCAGGTTTTTTACCATTTTTCAATATCCAGTCTAAACCAGCAATAACATTACTTGAGGCCCCTGACCCGTCACACCCCAAAATCCGGATTGGAACTAAATTGACATTTTTGGCAACACCATAGGTCGTACCACCTACTGTTCCAGCAACATGGGTCCCATGTCCATTACAGTCGGTTGTACCATTGCCATCAGATATTGCGGTATAACCGCTTAACACACGTCCTGAAAACTCTTGGTGACTAGATAATATACCAGTATCCACGATATAAGCCGTAGTACCTGAACCGGTCTGTAAATAAGAATAAGCCGAATTTAATGGTAAAGCTTTCTGGTCTATACGATCTAGCCCCCAATCTGGATTATTTTGAGTAGTTGCATCAATATTTACTATTGTATCGCTTTCTACTGAAAGTACATGAGGGTTCTTCTTCATCGCTTCAATAAATGCTGTCCCTGCTGTATCAGGTAAATAAATTGCAAAACCTTTAAGAACAGTATCGTAGCTTTGTAAAACTTTACCAGCATGTTGTTTAGCAATATTTTGTGCGAAATCTTTAGAAGGACCTGCATCCTTATTTAATATAACAATATATTGATTTTTAATAATTCCTTTTGCTTGGGAAGAATCATTTACAGGATTTGCAACATTTGAAGCGGCATACACTAAGTGAGTAGCTGCTATTGAAAGACAAATAGCAGACACTTGGCGAATATTCATGACTATCTCCATATATTATATTTCAGGTATTTTTATGATAATTAATAACTTTTTACTTCAGGATTAAAATTTTAGATGAGAACTTTGAGGAGTTTTATCTGCTTTTAAACCCCAACCATATTTTCATAATTTTTTAGGTTAAACAATATCAATCCACTTTTTTATAGAAAAATGTGACATCCATCTACTTATAATTTAAATATTTTATTTTTTTATAATTAAAATATCACTCTATTTGGGTTCAATAATATAAAAGAAAATAACCATTATGATAAGAACTATAGTAGCCATTGCTAAGTAAGTACCAACAGTATTAAAACTTCTTAGAAACTTCAAAATATCCATAACAATATGATAATTAACAGGTTATAGACAATTATTTCAAAATATAAAAGTTCATACAACTATAAAAAATTAACAATTTCTTTAACTGTGATTAATATGTACAATAAATGTATAAATATATATTTCCTATTTTTTATTAATTAAGCTTATTAGAAATAAATTATGCGAAACAAATTATTTTGAATTTTCTTATCTAACTAAAATAAACTCCTTATATAAAACTTAGCCAGTTTAAAAATATTTTTTAAAAAAACATTTTTAATAAAAAATACCCACATATCTTAAAAATATGTGGGTATTAAAAAACAAACAACTTTACAGACGCAGTATATGCATATATAAATATATACCTTTAAAGATATATTTACAATACTTCTTTAAATTTTTCACTTGAATTGAACCTAATTTACTATTAACTGTCTTTTTAATGCGCGAATCTTTGTACCATTAACGAATTGTACAAAAATAAAAAAGTCCGCATCTTGGGAAGCTACGGACTATAAACTCATCTAAGCAACAGCTAAACAGTTTGTCGATTAGAGAGAAAACACTATCTTTTTAATCTAATCGAGATATTAGTTTAGGTCAACTTAAAATAGTGTACAGCAGCAAAAAACTCAAAGAAGTGTGATGAGCTCTACATTTTCTTATTGATTAAGCAAAAATCAATATATTTATTTAAATTTAATAAAACAATATATCAATTTATATGTTGTTTAACTTGGTTATTTATCATACTGATTGCTCTTGTACTGAAATATTTTATTAGCTGAACTTAATATTATAAATAAGATAACTTTTCATGATTTTCCTACCACCTATTGCTTCTATAATATTTAAATCAACTTACCCTATGTTTACCAAGGCTAACTCAAACTTAGTTTCTCACTTAAATATAAATTTAAAATAGTGCTCTAAAATAGAGTAATGGTTAATCTCAGGAATAATTTCAAAAGAAATCATATCGTCACCTTGACTAAGTCGATACTCAAAATAATTTTGACTTTGCCATTTTAATTCACTAAGTTCTAACCCACCACACAAAATCGTACAAGGAATATTGATCTGTTCCTGCTGATGAATAGGACTATATTTCAAAATATCCTCTTGCGATAAGTTTAAAGCGTGATTTAAATGAGTCTCTTGTATAGGTAATAAATCATAAATCCCACTTAATAAAGTTGCCTTGGATAATAACGGATGGTTTAAACATAAAGCACCAAGATGAGCACCTGCTGAATGGCCGACCAATACTACTTCCTCTGTTTTCCAATTTTGTTCAGCGATAAAATCGAGCGCTTGTTGAGTTTGAGCAACGATTTGTGAAATATGACTTTGAGGAGCCAAGTCATATTCTAAAAGTACACACTGCGCTCCTTTTGCTAATATGTACGGCGCTATAAAGGCAAAGTCCGATTTATCACACCACTGCCAATATCCCCCATGTATAAAAATTACGGTTTTATTGGCATGTTCTAAAGGAAAAAAATCCAGAGTTGATCGGTTCTTTGAACCGTACTTTATATCTTTTATATGATAATAGGCCTGATAACTCAGCAAGCTTCTGTATTGGAAGCCTGCTAGTATTTCACCTTCATTCTCTACCGTTATAGCATTGTCATACTTTCTCATATACCAATCACTTCAATGTTTCTTCACTAGAGTTGAGATTTAACTTTACGGTAGAACGTTTCAAATAATAGAAAAATATAAGAACCAGAACTAAAGGTACGCCAAATTGTAAAGTAGACTTAAATTCACTGGTAAACCAAGTAGTCACTGTAATGCTTAAAATCGCAATAAACCCAAACAAAGAGATAAATCGACTAGCAGGAATTTTAAATTTTAGTTGTATATTTTGCTGAACCATATGTCTTCTAAAAAACATATGAGTCACAAATATACTTCCCCACGTGAACAACGCACCAAACATGGATAGCGCAATCATAATTGGAAATGCGGAAGCTGGATTAATCGTATAAACAATACTAGCAATACCAATCCCTACCGCAGATAACAACAGCGCATTTACCGGTACACCCTTACTACTAATTCGACCAAAGACTTTTGGGGCATCACCTGCACGTGACAAGCTAAACAGCATACGAGTTGAAATATAAAGCATGCTATTCATGGCTGATAAGGCAGCTACAATTACAATAAAGTTTAAAATGCTATCCGCATACGGGATACCGACAATCTTCATGACCATAATAAAAGGGCTTGTTGCATCTGCTCCAATCAAAACAGTCCACGGCACCAAAGTAACGATTAAGAATAAGGACAATAAATAAAACAAAATGAGTCGAAGTGCTGTGCTTTTGAATGCTTTTTTAACTGCCTTTTCCGGGTCTTTAGCTTCGCCAGCCGCGACAGCAATCATTTCTATACTTAAATAACTAAATATTGAAATAATGACACCAATCCATACCCCACTAAAACCATTTGGAAAAAAGCCCCCATGTCCTGATAAATGAGTTATAACTTGCGTCATTCCCTGATTGCTTTGCGTCAAGATACCAATAGACAAAAGAATAAACACAATAATGGCAAAAACTTTAATTGTGGAAAACCAGTATTCCACTAGTCCAAAAGCTTTAACACTATAGGCATTTACAACAAGTAAGGTCAGTGAAAAAAATCCAATCCAGACCCAAGAGCCTACATTCGGGAACCAGAGCTTCATATAATCAGCAACGGCGGTAATCTCTGTACCTACAGCCAGCACAATACAAGCCCAGTAACAGTAGCGAACCAAGAAGCCAGCAAGTGGACTTATATAATGTTCTGCATATGCACCAAATGAGCCCGAAGTAGGATGCTGAACTGTCATTTCAGCCAAACAAGCCATAAGCGCAAAAGCAATTAAACCACCAATCGCATAGCTGACTATGACTGCGGGACCTGCAAAGCTAATTGCAAATTTGCTTCCCATAAACAATCCGGTTCCAATTGCTCCACCAATGGCAATCATCCCCATCTGTTTTGCAGATAACTTTTTATGCAGCCCAGCTTCTCTATTTTGTATTTCATCAAAACTACTCATAGGCCCTCCTAGCCATTTGTTTTATTTTGATTCCTTAAAATCAGGTCACTTCACCACGAACTAAATACTGTTTGTTTTTCCATTCACTATTCAGCATGGTTTCTTTTAAGTGCTGTACTGCATTCCAAATATCTTCAAAGCCCAGATACAAAGGTGTAATACCAAATCTCAAGACTGCAGGTTCCCGATAATCACCAATCACACCGCGTGCAATAAGTGCCTGAATAATTTCATAACCGAATTCATGACGATAACTAACATGACTACCACGATGGTTATGATCTAAAGGCGTAATTAACTCAAATCCGAATTCAGAACATTCTTGATGTACCAATTGAATAAATAAATCTGTTAATTTCAACGATTTCTCACGGATTTTTTGCATATCAGCATGCAGGAAAATATCCACTCCGCATTCAATCAGACTCATAGAAATAACCGGCTGAGTCCCACATAAATATCGGCGGATACTATTCGCTGGCTCATAATGCTGTGCCATATCAAATGGTTTTTTATGACTCCACCAACCAGATAAAGGCTGCCAGAACTGATCACGGTGCTTTTCATTGACCCAGAGCAATGCAGGAGAACCAGGGCCACCATTTAAATATTTATAGGTACAACCAATCGCAAAATCACTATCAGTTTGATTAAGGTGCATAGGAACCGCACCGACTGAGTGGCATAAATCCCAAATCACCAAAGCATCTTTAGAATGAATTTGTTCATTAATAGATGCCATATCATAAAAATAACCAGTGCGGTAATTCACGTGGGAAAGTACCACTACAGCAACATCTTTCTCTAAAGCACGAGATAAGTCTTCTACGCCATCAATTAATTCAACCTGATAGCCCTTTTGAATTAAGTCAATGAAACCTTCAATAATGTAAATATCTGTTGGAAAAGCATCTTTTTCTGCCACAATAATTTTGTGTTCAGGGAATTTATCAGCCTGAATTTTTACCGCTGCAGATAAAACTTTAAATAAGTTCAGTGTAGTTGAATCTGAAATAACAACTTCACCTTTTTCCGCACCAATCAGTTTAGCGACTTTGTCACCCAGCCGTGTTGGTAGCCCCCACCAGTCTGCCTTATTCCAGCTATTGATCAGATCTTCTCCCCATTCTTGGGAAATAATATGCTGAGCGACAGCCAAAGATTTCTTTGGTCTAGCACCTAAAGAGTTACCATCTAAATAAATGACGCCTTCTGGCAATGCAAATTCATCTTTAAATTTTTTGAGTTCATCTTCCTGATCCCAATACAAACACTGTTCACGAGTAATCATTTGATATTGCACCTATTTCTACATTTCCTTTGTATTTGAATTTTATCACGTCAATTTGTACGATTTATTCGATAATATTTGATCAAAAATAGCTATTTTCGTATAAAATTCTAATTAAAATTAAAAAATATGGATGAAATTCGAAAATGAATGTAGATGCGATCGATCTAAAAATTTTGAAGTATTTACAAGACAATGCCCGTTTAAGTAACCAAGAACTTGCTGATCTTGTTAATCTTTCAGCATCTGCTTGTCACAGACGCGTTAAAATTTTAGAAACCAACGGAATCATTGAAAAATATCAAGCAAAAGTTAATTATGAAAAATTAGGTATAAAAATTGAGGCAATAGTTGAAATAAAACTTGCTCAACTCACCGAAAATGACCACAACTTTTTTTTAAGCCAAATCAAGAATTTTGATGAAGTCATCAATGCTTATATCATTACAGGTGAATCTAATTATGTACTGCACGTTGCCACTAAAGATCTAAACTCTTTTTCTCATTTTGTTATTAATACACTCAATAAAATTAAAGGTGTGGTAAGCATTAACTCAAAAATTATCTTACAGAAAATTATACAAAAGCCGCTGTAGAATATTTAGCTAAAATTAAAAAAACTCTCGTTAAAAAATTTTTACTATGATCGAAACTGAACGTTTAATCTTAAGACAATGGAAAGAGTCTGATTCAGAGCCATTTATCAAAATGGGTTTAGACGAAGATGTTATGCGTTTTTTCCCAAAGCTTTTATCTGCTACTGAAAGTATAAGTTTAATTCAAAGAATATCAGCTCTTATTGATGAAAATGGCTGGGGATTTTGGGCGGTAGAATTAAAAGAAACTCAAGAATTTATAGGCTTTATTGGCTTACACAACCAACCAGAACAATTTGATTTTTCTCCCTGCATTGAAATTGGATGGAGAATTGCTACAGAACACTGGAAAAAAGGTTATACCACTGAAGGAGCAAAAGCAGCATTGGACTATGCCTTTAATATTCTCAATAAAGATAAAGTGGTTTCTTTCACAGCAACAGTGAATAAGCCATCTCAAGCCGTGATGGAAAGACTAGGAATGCGCAAAATTAAATACTTTAATCATCCCAAGCTTCCAGATGAACATGCCTTACAAAAGCATGTTCTTTATGAAATATATCATCCTAAGCTTGAGTTATAATTCAGTTAAATAGTGATATAAATAAAATATTTCAATGAGTTAAAATGGTTACTACTCATCAAAGTCATAACCTACAGAGGTGGAATACTCCCAATACTCATTAATCTTATCCGCAATATCTTCTTTGTCCATGGTAGTTAAAACGTAGAAAAGTTTTGCCTCTTTATTTTTTCTCAAAATTAATAAATTGTAATAGTCATATTCAGGGCCATTTAGCCCTAATGATGGCTGTTCTTCACAATGCTTCTCAGCCTTGTAATGCCATTCAAGTTTATAAGTATCAATACCATTGGCAGCATTGATCACTATGCCATCATTGGCTCCTCCAATAAATCCAATTTTCATCGCCTACTCTAAATTGTTATTCAAATGATTTTTAATATAACTTTAAATAAGTAGAGTTCAATTTATAAAATGTTTGCCAATACGTATCCTATGTAAATCAAAATAACGAGATGATTATTTCATTGTCCGTAAATACTCATAAGCTTCTTTTTCGTTGCTCTCAAGATGAACTTTTGCATCCGTTTCATCATTTAATGTTTCGTTTATTATTTTGCTCCCTTCATAAGAAATTTGATGACCAATTTGGAAATCTGCTCCTAATGCATCAATCACAATAAACTGCCCAGCCGTGTTTGAAGCAATAAAAAAACTGTTGTTACGATAACCATATCTAATTGTATATAATCCCACTTTTATTCCAACTTTTAATAATATTTAAATAATGATAATTTCATATAAAGTATAGAAACGCAAAAAAGTATCAAAAAACTAATTTACAACTCATACAACTACCTATTTTTAAAAATTTTATCAGTCATTTTTTTATCTACTCTACTTCTATGACCATTTTCAAAAAATTTATTCACATGGCACAATTTAGTAGTGGTATCACAAAATACACCATTAGAAAAAGTAAAAGCAGATGTATCAAAGTCACCTTGTGAAAAAGCTTGTTTTGCTTTTTTCGCACCTAAATATTGATTAGTTAAGGTTTTGGAAACACCCTTTTTATCCGCACAAATATATTTATCACAGACTACACCTCTTTTAGGTGAAAAAACTGCAGTTGTATTTTGTGCCAATGTATTTGCACTAAATGTAAAACAAATAGAGCCAATAAAAACAACAAAGAAATTAGAATTTTTCATTTTTTAATTCACTCGTTATCATTAATTATTGAAATAATATATCAAAAGTAAAATATCTTTAGAACTTTAAAATGATGAGATAACAACAAATCAATCTGTTTTTGAGGCTTTAATGTTTATAATCTTAAGCTAATTTCTTCCATGTATATTTAAAGCTGGAGCGTTCGCAACATGAATAAGGTAGTGCTGTTTGACATGGATGGAACTTTACTAGATTTGGCTTTTGATGACTTTATCTGGAACGAATGCTTACCTAAAAGACATTCTGAAACACATCATCTATCTTTAACTGAGAGTCAAGAAATATTAAACCAGTTTTATCGCAGCCATAAACATACCCTTGCTTGGTACTCATCAAATTACTGGACACAAACAACTGGCGTGGATGTTTTAAAGCTCCAGCAAGAATTTCAGCATAAAATTAAAGCGAGACTAGGATGCATGGAGCTGCTCAGCGCTTTAAAAGCACAAGATTATCAATGTTGGCTAGTCACCAATGCTGACTGTGCAAGCCTAAAATTAAAGCTTGATAACGTTCCTATCCAAGATTTTTTTGAAGTCATCGTATCTAGCGAACAAATTGGTTACGCAAAAGAAGACATCCAATTCTGGAAAGAGTTGCAACGCTTGCATCATTTTGCGCCAGAAAGCACTATTTTTTTAGATGACACTCTTCCTGTTTTAAAAACTGCAGAAAAATTTGGTATAAGACACTTGTTTACTATCTTACAGCCCTCAAGTCTTAAGAGTATAAGACAGCCACAAGATTTAGAGTATAAAGCTCTAGGTCAGCTTACAGAGCTACTGTCTATTTTGAATCAAATTGATAGAAAGGATAATGATGTCAAAATTGCGTGAAGACGATGCTGTAGAAACCATGCGTGTCGACAAATGGTTGTGGGCAGCACGTTTTTTTAAAACCCGTTCTATTGCTAAAGCTGCAATTGAAGGGGGTAAAGTACATCACAATAATGAACGTGTAAAAGTTTCTAAAGAAATTCGTGTCGGTATGGAGCTCGTTGTTCAACAAGGTTTCGATAAAAAAACAGTTGTTGTTAAAGCGCTCTCCAATACCCGAGGACCGGCCCCTGTTGCACAACAACTTTATGAAGAAACAGAAGTAAGTATTGCAAGACGGGAGTTGATTGCTTCCCAACGAAAATTGCATAATCTAGCACGACCTGACCATAGACCAAGCAAGAAAGATCGGCGACAAATCAATCGGTTTAAACAGGATAATGATCAACATTATGAAGATCACTGGTCTTATAATGATGAATAAAAACGTCGAGTTGTGTCGCACTCACATATACAATATATAGAAGCTAGAGAAAAAATCTGTCACTATTAGCCCTGTGAAACAAGTTGAGATTCAATGCATCCACTTGGGTTAAACGTGATGAACATAGAGTATTGAGGTTTTTGAGATGGATGAGAATAAAAGCAAAGCATTACAAGCCGCTTTGAGCCAAATTGAGAAGCAATTTGGTAAAAATACGGTTATGCGTCTTGGTGATAACACTGTTCAAGCAGTTGAAGCCGTATCTACAGGTTCTTTAACTTTAGACATCGCATTGGGGATTGGTGGTTTACCAAAAGGCCGTATTATCGAAATTTATGGTCCTGAATCTTCTGGTAAAACCACAATGACATTGCAAGCAATTGCTCAATGTCAAAAATCTGGTGGTACATGTGCCTTCATTGATGCTGAGCACGCCCTAGACCCTCAATATGCACGCAAGCTTGGTGTAGATATTGATAACCTACTTGTTTCACAACCCGACAATGGTGAGCAAGCACTTGAAATTGCTGACATGCTTGTCCGTTCAGGCGCAATTGATTTAATCGTTGTGGACTCGGTAGCTGCACTTACCCCTAAAGCAGAAATCGAAGGTGAGATGGGTGACTCTCATATGGGTCTACAAGCACGTCTTATGAGCCAGGCACTTCGTAAAATTACGGGTAATGCTAAACGTTCAAACTGTATGGTTATCTTCATTAACCAGATTCGTATGAAAATTGGTGTTATGTTTGGTAGCCCAGAAACTACCACTGGTGGTAACGCTCTTAAATTCTACGCTTCAGTTCGTTTAGATATTCGTCGTATCGGTCAAGTAAAAGAAGGCGATGAAATTGTTGGTTCAGAAACTAAAGTTAAAGTCGTTAAGAACAAAATGGCTCCTCCGTTTAAAGAAGCTATTTTCCAAATTCTATACGGTAAAGGTACTAACCAACTAGGTGAACTTGTAGATTTAGCTGTACAACAGGATATCGTACAAAAAGCTGGTGCATGGTATTCATATCAAGGCAATAAAATTGGCCAAGGTAAAAACAATGTAATTCGCTATTTTGAAGAAAATACTCAAATAGCTGAAGAAATTGAACGTAATATCCGTGAACAATTGCTGACTACAGGCACAAATGGTGCAGTTCAAATTGAAGATGAAGAAGAGCCAGATCTTTTATTAGAATCGTAATTATACATGAGTCATAAAACGCCCTTCGGGGCGTTTTTTACAAGGAATTTTATATGTTCAAAAGAAACGATGAGCAATCTCAGCAGCGCCCTCCTCTTACTGGCCAACGTTTACGCTCATATGCTTTTGCTTTACTCACTCGCCGAGATTACTCTAAAGCAGAGCTTATCGAGAAATTAGCTCGTTATGCACAAAATATAGAAGAAGTAAAACAACTGGTTGAGGAGTTATCTGAACAAAATTACCAGAGTGATCAGCGTGTTGCTGAGCAAATGCTAGCAAGCCAAATTCGTAAAGGTAAGGGACCGAAACGGATTCAACAAGCTTTAAAAACTAAACAAATTGAAAATGATTTAATTGCAGATGAAATTCAAGAAATTGATTGGGTAGAACAAGCTTATCAACTTAAAGTTAAAAAATTTGGAGAAGCTGTAGAGAAAGATCCAAAACTTAAAGCAAAACAGGTCAGATTCTTACAATATAGAGGATTTGATTTAGATGTAATTTTAAAAGCAATCCAAAGAAAATTGGATTAAAAGAATGGTGGCAACCCCACTAGCAAAACTTCGGCACATCATAGATCTGCTACCGTTGCTACCTTCCGGTCCTGGCGGGGTTCACAGAGTACAATTGCGAAGCCACCAGCGGGGCTACCATTGCAAAACAAAGTATAGAGATTTTTAAAAGAGTTGCAACCCTTCTCTGCCTTTTTCGGCAAGTTTTTGTTTCGATTGATTAATTCCTCAGCAAAAATAGCTTTAAACCCCAAAAATATAATTTCTTGAGCTTATGCTCTTTTCTTATTTTGCATAAAATATGCTTGAAGATTGTAAACTATCCTTGCATTTAAACTGTTAACTGCTTTAATTGCATTGATCAATGAAAAACCTTAGATATTTAGAGAATTGTTTTTTATATTCCTGTGTCAAGGTGGCTTTTATATAAAATTATGGATTTATACACATGCAAATGAAGAAGCATTCTTTATTATTTATTGCCTTAATGAGCACCACTTCTCTATACGCAAATATCCCTATCGAGTCTCGTGGTTTAAGTCAAAATGATGGTAGTGCATCTAATACTTCTTCAAGCAATATTTCAGTTCCTACAAATTTAAACTGGGAACTCATGCAAAAAAACCAACAATTAGAAAATGATATTCGTACATTAAGAGGTCAGCTTGAAGAACAAGCTAATGATATTGAGCAATTAAAGAAAGATCTAGCAAACCGATATACCGACTTAGATCAACGTTTAGAATTATTACACCAAAAAGTTGACCCTGACAGTGCTACACAAGATGATAGTTCGAATGCAACATCCGATAACACTACTCCTGCTAGTGCACCAGCCCCTCAAACCACAGAGAGTAATAAAGTAGCTGCAGTACCAGCCACACAAACTTCTGAGCAGCAGCCTAGCGCACCAACAACCACTACTCAACCAGCACCAGCTGCTGCGCAAAACCAGTCAAATTCCCTCGAATTAGAAAAAGCTGCTTATACTGTAGCTTTAGATGCATATAAACAAGGTGGTGCTAAAAAAGCAATTGCTCCAATGCAAAACTTTATAAAAAACCATCCTAATAGTATCTATACAGGTAATGCTTATTTTTGGTTAGCCGAGTTTCACTTAGCCACAGATCCAGTAAATTATAATGAAGCAAAGAAAAACTATAATGTCGTAGCGAACCAATATCCAAATTCAAGTAAGGCACCTCGAGCATTGTACCAACTTTATAGTATCGCTAAAGATGTTGATAAGAATACTGTGTCAGCAAATCAATACAAGAACAAGTTACTTAGCCAATATCCAAAGTCTGAAGAAGCAAAATTCTTTAACAAATAATTTAGTTATAAAAAAGACACTGTTAAAACAGTGTCTTTTTTTATGTCTTCTTGATTAGCGCACAATTCCACGCTCTGATTGTTCAAGAGAATCAATCAAGAGTTGAGCTTCTGGAACTGAAGGTAAAATTTCACTTTTAATTTGGTCAATAGCTTGAACAGAAGTTAATCCAGATTTAAATATCAATTTATAAGCTTCTCTTAAGCCTTGAATTGTATTTTTAGACCAACCTTTTCTTCGCATACCTTCAATATTTATACCAAACGCATGTGCAGGGTTACCAGACGCCATCACATAGGCTGGAACATCTTTAAGGATCAAAGAAGCTCCACCAATCATGCTATAAGAATCGATCTTACAGAATTGATGAATTCCAGAATTACCACCCACAATAACGTGATCACCAATATGTACATGTCCAGCGACACCTACATTATTAGCAAAGATATTATGGTCACCTACGATACAATCATGTGCAATATGTGTATTTACCATTAATAGGTTATGACTACCTATCTTGGTTAATGCATTATCTTGCACCGTACCTCTATGTAAGCTGCAATGTTCGCGAATTAGATTATTGTTACCAATTTCAAGCCACGTTTCTTCACCTTTATATTTGAGGTCTTGGCAAACTTCGCCAACACTTGCAAATTGAAAGATTTCGTTATTTTGGCCAATTCTGGTAAAACCACCTACAACCACATGAGAATGTAATTTAGTACCAGCACCAATAGTCACTTGAGGACCGATAATACAATAAGGTCCTATTTGAACATCTGAAGCAATCACTGCAGATGGATCAATAATGGCGGTAGAATGGATTAAATCGTGATTGCTCATGCCTGCTCTGTTTTTTGGTGTGAAATCATAATCTCAGCGGTTGCTGCTACAATGCCGTCAACGCTAGCTGTACAATTGTATTTGTAGATACCGCGCTTCTGCATTACCAACTCAGATTTTAATACAAGTTGATCACCTGCAACTACTTGTTTTTTAAATCTAACTCTTTCTGCACCAGCAAACAGGAATAATGAACCTGGTTTTGGCGTTTCATTGTTCATAATAAAACCAAGAACGCCTGAAACTTGAGCTAATGCTTCAACAATGAGAACACCAGGCATAATTGGATATTCTGGGAAATGCCCTTGTAGGAACTCTTCATTGATAGAAACATTTTTATAACCAACAATACTATTGTCAGTAACTTCAGTCACACGATCAACCAATAAGAATGGGTAACGATGCGGCAAATATTGACGAATCGTTTGAATCTGCATTGGTAATTCAGGGATGGCAAATTTAGGTGTAGTAGACTCGGTCATAATATTCTATTTACGCAAATTAAAAGTTGATTCAAGAGACTCTATTTGAGCTTGTATATGATCAAGTCGTTTAGTGATTTGGGTCAATGGCACATCTGCTAATTGTCGCAAGCGTACAATCGTTTTTTTCCAATGATTATTTTCAAATAATCCGGTTCCCGAAGAGTAAGTTCCAGCTTCAGAAATATTTTTTGTGACCATTGACATTCCAGTCAAAGTCACATTATCAGCAATTGAAAGGTGTCCTGCCACTCCACACGCCCCAGCTAGAATACAGTTTTTGCCAATTTTTGTACTTCCGGCAATACCGCACTTCGCTGCAATAGCAGTATTTGAACCAATATGGACGTTATGTGCAATTTGCACAAGGTTATCAATAATAACCCCATCTTCCAAAATTGTATTATCAAGTGCGCCTCTATCAATACTACAATTCGATCCAATTCGGACATCATTTCCAATTAAAACTGAACCTAATTGAGCAATACGATGCCACTTTCCTTGATATGGAGCAAAACCAAAACCTTCTCCACCAATGACAGTACTTGAATGAATACGGACGCGATCTCGTAATTTAGAACCACCTGTAATAGTGACATGAGAATCAATAAAACAGTCTTTTCCAACTTCTACATTATCATCAAGTTTGGTATGTGACTGAATGACGGTATTATCGCCAACTACACAATTCTCACCAATAACCACATAGTGACCAATATAAGCAGTTTCGGAAATAACAGCAGATGGATGAATTTGGGCAGTGCTTTCTATGCCTGTTGAGCTAATCTTTTTATCAAATACATGGGTAAGGATTGCAAACGCAAGATAGGGATTATCAACAATAATAAAATTATCTTTTTCAGGAAGATGCTCTTTTAAAGCTGCAGTAATAATGTAAGCACCCGCACGGCTTACTTTAGCTTGATCGAGATGTTTCTCACCATTCACAAAAGTAAGATGGTTAACCTCTGCATTTTCCAAACTCGCCAAGTTTGAAAATTGAAGACTACCTTCACCAATTAGCTCACCTTTAACAAGGTGAGCTAATTCATCTAAACGATATTGTTGCACTTTCATTAATTTATTTCATTGAATTAACCTTTTGTATCATTTTATCAGTTAAATCATACTTAGCGTCATAGGCAACAGTCGAATTTTTATTCAAAATAAAGTCAAGATTATTTTCTTTTCGTAATTGCTCAGCAGCTTGCTTAACTCTAGTCTCAAAAGTTGTATTCATACTTTGTAAGCTTGTTTGAACTCTTGACTGTAAGCCTTGCTGTGTTGAATTAAATTCATTTAATTTCGATTGATACTGAGATTGTAATTTTTTAATCTCATCTTCTTTCATTTTTTGGCCTTGAGTCTGCGCTTGACGTTGAAGCCCTTCTAACTCTTTACCTAATTGCTCAAGCTTAGTTGTAGTTGGTTTCACTGACTGGTTTAAGCTTGCATTTTGCTGTTTCAAATAAGAACTACTTTCAACAACTTTAGCTAGATCAATTACCCCATAACCAGCTGCATTAGCTGCTACAGAAGCCACCGTCAGGCCTAACCCTAACATTAATTTATTCATGTAAATCTCTTTCCTTATTTCGTTATACAAAAAGATCGTACTTAGAAAGTACGACCAATTTCAAACTGAATTTCTTTAGTTTCATCACCCGGTTTATCATTTAACGGGAATGCATAACTAATTGACAATGGACCAATCATCGTAATCCAAGTTACACCAACACCAACACTATAACGTAAGTTACCTAAATCAAATCCATAATTATCTTCACAATATTTTCTGACATCCGTAATAGTCTGGCCATTAATGATCATGCCTTTATTACCATAAGCTGAATTGTTGATATCACATTTCGTATCAAAAACCTGACCACCTTCAGCAAAAAGAACAGGGCGTACTTGGCGAGTCCAGTCACCTTTAAATGGCATTGGTAAAACTAACTCTGTACCAAATTGGAGAAGAGCATTACCCCCTACTTCTTCAGGAGAACTATCATTTTGCTTAGTTTCTTGTAGATTTACACTTGGATATTTAGGTCCCAAGGTACTGTTGTCATAGCCTCGAACAGAACCGTAACCGCCTGCATAGAAGTTTTTATAGAATGGTAAGTCATTACCATAACCTAACTTACCATAACCACGAAGTACAAAGCCGGTACTACCAATAGGGAAAAATGCTTGAGTATCATAAGTTACTTTTTGATAATCAACATCACTACCTGGTAAACCAATTTCAAGACCTACACGATGAGACATGCCAGAAGTAGGGAAAATTGGTCTATTTAAGGTGTTATAAGACCAACCCAAGTTCAAGTTATAAGTAAAGAATTCACCATCAAATGCATTATCATAAGTTTCTTCAGGGACTTTACATTCCCCCTTCTCGGTATCATATTGTGACTCACCATTTAAGGTTGGGCAATATGAACCCTTACTTGTTGCTTTACCGCCATTTGCCAATAAATAGTCACGTACATATGTAGAAACATAAGGGCCTGTGGTTACTTTAGTGTTATCAACGCCCACCGAAGCACTTAAACTTTGATTTTCGTCAATTGGATAACCAAAACTTAAACTACCACCAAAACTATCCGTTACATAGTTATTAACGTTATAGTCATCATTCAGCTTCGTTTTACGATAATAGACATTATAACCGCGGCTTACTCCATCAATGGTAAAGTAAGGGTCAGTAACACTTAGGTTGTAATAGTCTTGAGTTTCAGAACGAGATAAGTCAATTGCAACTCGGTTACCTGTACCCATAAAGTTAGTTTGACTAAGTCCTGCTTGGAACGTAATACCACCACTTTGCGAATAACCAACCGCTAATGTAGTAGTACCTGAATGTTGTTCTTCAACATTTACGTTTAAGTCAACTTGGTCTGGAGAGTTTGGAATACGAGCAGGTTTAATATCAACGGTTTTAAAGAAACCTGTACGCTCTAAACGAACTTTAGATAAGTCAATTTTTTCATTGCTCGCTAATGCACCTTCCATCTGACGCATTTCACGACGTAATACTTCATCAGAAGTTTTACTATTACCAGTAAAATTAATACGACGTACGGTAACTTGTTGACCTGGATTCACATAATAATTTAAGTCAACAACGCCAGTCTCATTATTAATCTGCGGCACAATATTTACATCTGCAAAGTAATAACCTGCATTACCATACTTACGTAAAAGTAATTGCTTAACTGCATTTACTTTTTCTTGTGAATAGGTATCACCATCTTTATAAATTTTTAATGCTTGTAATTCTTCTGGCTTATAAAGCGCATCACCTAAGAATTTAGTTTGACCGAATTTAAACTGGCTTCCTTCATCAACAGCAACCTCAATAAAGATATGCTTTTTATCTTCGCTAATATTGAGTTGGGAGTTATTAATATTAAAATTAATATAGCCTTTGTTAAGGTACATGGCACGTAAAGCTTCAAGGCTTGCAGCCATTTTTTCACGTGCATAGCGGTCATTACGTGTGACTACAGAAGCCCAACCACTTTCTTTAACAGCAAATGCTTGTTTAATTTCACTGTCTTTAAAAACAGTATTACCAATTACATTAATATCAAAGACTTTTGCCGGCGTTCCTTCATTAAAATTAATTTTTAATTCAACGCGGTTATTTGGGCGAGCAACTGTATCAACTGTAACATCAGCATCGTAACGGCCTTGTTGAGTATATTGTTGCTCTAATTCTGTCTCAATGGTTTGCAAAGCAGATTTCTTAAAAACCTCACCCTCAGCAATACCCATTTTTTTGAGGCCTTGTTCTAGAGCCTCTTTAGGAATAAGTTTATTACCCTTAAATTCAAGCTTTGAAATAATTGGGCGCTCAATAACATTAAAAACCAAAGTATCATTTTCTTTTGATGCTTTAATATCATCAAAAAGTCCAGTGGCATACAATGTTCGAATTGCTTCGGCGATCATCGGTTCATTAACGCGATCGCCACTGTTGATTGGCAACATGGTATAAACATTTGCAGGGGTAAGACGGACCAACCCGTTTACACGAATATCTCTAACAACGAAATCATCAGCTGCATATGCTTGTTGTACCGCTGCCATAGCGCTAACAAGTGCCAAAGGCATTAAAAAATGTGTGTGCCGCATGCCAGTTTTTTCCAGTAAGTTATAAATCCATATACGTTTACAAACGCATAAAGTCATTAAATAAAGCTAAAAGCATCATACTACCGAGCAGTACCATACCAATTTTTAGACCAAACATTTGTATTTGTTCAGAAACAGGCTTCCCACGAATAGCTTCTATAATGTAATACACTAGATGGCCACCATCTAGCATTGGAATTGGTAATAAATTTAAAATTCCAAGGCTTACACTCATTAAAGCCATAAAAGAGATAAAGGTTTCCCAACCCATTTCTGCACTTTGGCCAGCTACTTTTGCAATGGTAATTGGTCCAGAAAGATTTTCTAATCCAATTAGTCCCTTAACCATTTTTACTATTGAATTCAAAATCATGCTAGAGATTTGGCCAGTTTTATCAAGTGCCATTTCAAAAGCTTGTATTGGAGTATATTGAATTGTTTGCTTATATTCGTCAGGAATTGTAATTTTCCCAGCATCACTTTTTACACCAAGTACTCCATTTACCTGCCCCATGCTATCACGCTTACCTTGTGGCATAACTTGTAAATGTACTAGTTGTTCATGACGTAAGACATCAATCTTAAGTAACTTTTCTGGGGAACGCTGGACAACTTCTACCACGTCGAACCAATCTTTCATAGGCTGGCCATCAATCGCAACAATACGATCGCCCACTTTCATTCCTTGACGAATCGCCGCACCATCTTCCGTTAACTCTGTTACAACAGCAGGAATCACAGGTCGATAAGGCAAGAAACCTAATACGTCCAGTGCAGATTCATTTTGATTTTTTAAAAAATCTTTAATTGGTAATACAAAATTTTGTTCGGAACCAGCACGGTCCACATCAATATTTACAGTACCTGTTTCCCCAACTCGATCAATCAAAGCAAAGTTTAGCTTTTCCCATGTTGTTGTCTCTTTCCCATCAACAGCAATAATTTTGTCACCTACATGTAACTGGGCTGCTGCAGCTGGAGAGTTTGGAATAATTTTACCAATTTTAGTATTTAATTGTTCTTGGGCTGGTAAAAACAAAATCCAAAAAAGAAGTACGGCAAAAATCAAGTTAATTAATGGTCCAGCAGCAACAATCGCTATACGTTTCCACGGTTTTTGACGGTTAAAAGCATATGGTAGATCTTGTTCTGCCACATTACCTTCTCGCTCGTCCAACATTTTGACATAGCCACCTAAAGGTAAGGCAGAAAGCTGATATTTAATACCAGACTTCTTAGACGTCCATTTCAGTAAAGTTGGTCCAAACCCAATTGAGTAAACTAAAACTTTAACACCAAGTTTTCGCGCAACCCAGTAATGGCCAAACTCATGGATTGCAATTAGAGGCCCAAGTAAAAGAGCTGCCGCTGCAATCATAAACAGTGCATTCATTTCAGCCTCCAATACTTGATATATATTGCTGAGCTACAGATCGGGCCACTTTATCTTTATCTAAAATGCACTCGATGCTTTCAGCCGCTGCATTCTCTAATTTTTCCAAAGTATGCTCTACCACTTGCGGAATACTTGTAAATCCAATCCTTTCCATTAAGAATGCTTCAACTGCAATTTCATTAGCTGCATTCAAAATGGTTGGTGCCAAACCTCCCGCACGCATTGCTTGTCTAGCCAAATTTAATGCAGGAAATTTTTGGGTATCCGGTGCCTGAAAATTAAGTTGAGAATACTCAAATAAATCTAAAGCAGGAACATTAGTTTGTAAACGCTCAGGCCATGCCAATGCATGTGCAATCGGAGTACACATATCCGGGTTACCCATTTGTGCTAATGTTGAACCATCAACATACTGCACCATAGAGTGAATGATACTTTGTGGATGAACAACAACTGTAACAAAATGTTCAGATATTGAAAATAAATGACAAGCCTCAATTAACTCTAACCCTTTATTCATAAGAGTAGCCGAGTCAACCGAAATTTTTTGTCCCATTGACCAGTTTGGATGTTTACATGCTTGTTGCGGTGTTACATGAACCAATTGTTCTAGGGAATGATTTAAAAAAGGACCACCAGATGCTGTAAGCAATATTTTAGATACACCTAGCTGTGGTTGCCCTGTTCTATCTGCTTGTAAATAATTATGAGGCAATGATTGGAAAATTGCATTATGTTCCGAATCAACTGGCAATAACAATGCCTGATGATCACGAGCAGCTTGCATCATGATTTCACCAGACATAACTAATGCTTCTTTGTTGGCAAGTAGTACTCTTTTACCTGCCTTAACAGCCGCTAAAGTTGGCAACAGCCCAGCTGCCCCTACAATTGCAGCCATAACAATATCCACATCTGTATGAGATGCGATATCGACTAAACCCTCTTGCCCAGCTAAAACATCAATAGCCGATATATTTTGCTGAGCAAATAGTGTTTTTAGTTCAGCTATTTTCTGTTCAGGAACAACAACAACTTTAGGTCGAAACTGTTTGCAGATTTCAACAAGTTCAGAAATTCGACTATGCGCCGAAACTGCAAAGACTGAATACTTATCTGGATGTTGACCTAAAATTTTTAAGGTACTTCGTCCAATAGAACCGGTTACACCCAATATGCAAACAGATTGTGTCATCTATAAATCTACACCAATAAGCTTTAATATATACATTCCCGTTGCAAAAATCGGGGCTGCTGCGAGTAAAGAATCAATACGGTCCAATACACCACCATGACCTGGCAAAACACGGCCAGAGTCTTTAATACCAGCACGGCGTTTGATCATTGATTCAAATAAATCACCTAATACTGAACCGAACACTGTAATTAAAGACAAAATCAAGAATAGAAGTTGTTGAACCCAAGTTAGGTTTAAATATTGATATTGCACCACAAGCATTACAATAATTGTAGTGAGAATACCGCCATATAAACCTTCTACTGATTTATTAGGACTTACTGTAGGCGCCAATTTTCTTTTACCGAATTTACGGCCTACAAAGTAAGCTCCACTATCTGCACCCCACACAAGCAAGAACAAATACATCAACCACCATGGTGAGCTTTGCCATACTACAAAGATTGCAGTCACTGCTGCACAGATAAGAATCAAACCAATGACATATAGGGTCGCGTTATACCACCCATCGAATTCAGGAAAAGACTTAACCCAATAAACACTAACGAGCCAAGTTAAAATTGAAGCAGACCATAACAGTAAAGCAATGTCATGAAAGAACAAGGCAACGCCAGAAACAAAGGCAACAAGTAGACCATAACCCCAAGCTTTAGGTTTTACTACTGCACCAACTTCCCTAGGCATTAACTTATACCATTCATACCCCGCAACTCCTGCTGCTACAATCATAAGTACCAACATTGGATAATGTGATTGCGTAGCAAACATACAGCCCAAAACAACTGCAACAAGTACCAATGCGGTAACAATCCGCTCTAACATTATAATTTCTCGATTTTCTCTTGCTGAATTTGTTCAGATGTTTTACCGAAACGACGTTCACGCCCTGAAAAAACATTCAATGCATGGTCGAATTCTTCCACTGTAAATTCCGGCCACAAAGTATCCGTAAAATACAGCTCCGCATAAGCCGCTTGCCATAACAAGAAGTTAGATATACGGAAATCGCCACCTGTACGGATCAACAAGTCCACAGCTGGCAGATCGTTTAGACTGACATATTTTTCGAACAAATCAACATTTATTTGATCAGCGTCAATTTCGCCACGGGAAACTGCTTGAGCAACCTGCTTAGCTGCATTTGCAATATCCCACATACCACCATAGCTTACTGCAATAGTTAATGTCATGGCGTCATGATGTGCTGTTTGTTGCTCTGCATCTTCCATTAAGGCAACTAAATGTGAAGGTAATCGGGAACGATCCCCTATAAAGCGCAAAGCAATATTGAATTTCTTCATGCGAGGTATTTGCTCATGAATCGTTTCTTCAAGAAGTTTCATAAGCAGATCGACTTCATATTGTGGTCGATTCCAATTTTCACTCGAAAATGCAAAAACAGTTAAAGCACGAACGCCAGTTTTAACACAATGTTCAACAATAGGGTCAAGAACATTTTTACCCTCTCTGTGCCCATCGCCTTTTTGCATTTGATTTTTCTTTGCAAAGCGATTGTTGCCATCCATGATGATGGCAACATGCTGAGGAAGATGATACTCTTCTGAATCGGTCATAAAAATTAGACCTTCATCAATTCTGCTTCTTTCGCTGCTAGACGCTTGTCTACTTCTGCAACATATTTATCAGTGATTTTTTGGATATCATCGCCTGCACGACGCTCATCATCTTCAGAAATTTCTTTCTCTTTTAACAATGCCTTGATATCACCTAATACATCACGACGAATATTACGGATAGCAACTTTCGCGTTTTCAGCTTCACTACGAGCGATTTTCTGCATATCACGACGTGTTTCTTCAGTTAAAGCTGGCAAAGGTACACGGATTGAATCAGCAGTAATAGGATTTAAACCTAAATCACTTTCACGAATTGCTTTATCAATTGCAGCAACCATCGTACGTTCAAATGGTTGAACGATAAGCGTACGAGAATCTTCAACACCAACGTTCGCTACTTGGTTTAAAGGCACATCAGAACCATAGTAAGGAACCATTACCCCATTTAAAATTGATGGGTGTGCACGGCCGGTACGAACTTTAGCAAACCCTTGTTCCAAAGACTCAAGAGTTTTTAACATACGCTGTTCGCTGTCTTTTTTCAGATCGTTAATCATATGATCTTCCTTACTTATTTATTCAAGGATGTATATAACAAATTTAATTTAGCGCTAGTATAAAGAGCTTTACGGCACACGTACATTATTTAGTAACGCGTGTACCCTCTTTTTCACCCATTACCACTGACAATAGCGCACCAGATTTATTCATATCAAATACTTGTAATGGAACATTATGGTCACGGCATAAGCAAATTGCCGTTAAATCCATAACACCCAGTTTTTCATCTAACACTTGGTCAAATGTTAAATGATCATATTTCACTGCATCTTCGTATTTGCTTGGATCTTTATTATAAACACCGTCTACTTTGGTCGCTTTCAAAATTAAATTCGCTTCAATTTCAATACCACGTAAACATGCTGCTGTATCAGTTGTAAAGAATGGATTTCCTGTTCCTGCTACGAAAACGCACACTTCGCCTTGACTTAAATGACGAATCGCATCACGACTTGAGTAAGACTCTACAACAGTACCGATTGGTAGCGCTGACATAAGACGAGTTCTGATATTACGGCGCACCAATGCATCACGCATTGCCAAACCATTCATAACAGTTGCAAGCATCCCCATCTGATCACCTGTTACACGGCCAACCAAACCGTCTTTTTGTAACTGGCTACCACGATATAAGTTACCGCCACCCACAACGATACCTACTTGCACACCCAAGCCAACCAAATGTGCAATAGAAAGTGACATCTGATCTAAAACTTGAGCATCAATACCCATATCTTTATTACCTGATAAAGCTTCACCAGATAATTTTAATAAAATTCGTGAATAACGGGGGCTGATTGTTTCCGCCATGATTTTGCTCCAAGACCTCTTAAACTGAATGCTTTTTGAATCGCGATTCGATTAGACCGATTTAATTTTAATTAACTTTGCAAATAAGTCGTATTCATCCGCATCGGTAATTTCGACTTCCAACATATCGCCTGGTTGAATAGTGCTCTTATCGATATCTTCTACAAAGACATTACCGTCAATTTCCGGAGCATCGGCATAAGAACGTGCAACAGCAACAGGATATTCATCTTCCAAACTATCGACCAATACAGTCATCGTTTGACCAATACGTTTTTGTAATTTGGCAGCAGAGATTTGTTGCTGCACTTGCATAAAGCGCTCGTAACGCTCTTGCTTAATTTCTTCTGGCACATGATCTGGTAAATCATTTGCCGTAGCGCCTTCTACTGGTGAATAGGTAAAGCAGCCTACACGATCAAGTTGAGCTTCAACCAACCAATCGAGCAAAATCTGGAAGTCTTCTTCAGTTTCGCCTGGAAAGCCAACCACGAAAGTAGAACGGATCACAAGATCCGGGCATTTTTCGCGCCATAATTTAATTTTTTCTAATGTATTCTCACTATGAGCCGGACGTTTCATTAATTTAAGAACGCGTGGGCTTGCATGCTGGAATGGAATATCGAGGTATGGCAAGATTTTACCTTGAGCCATCAAATCGATTACTGCATCAACATGTGGATATGGATATACATAATGTAAGCGAACCCAAATTCCAAGCTGACCAAGTGCTTCACACATGTCAAAGAATTTGGTTTTTACGGGCTGTCCGTTCCAGAAATCGAGCTTATATTTGGTATCTACGCCATAAGCTGAGGTATCTTGGGAAATGACCAAGATTTCTTTTACACCTGAACGTTTTAACGCAGCAGCTTCTTCTAATACGCTTCCAACCGGACGTGATACTAAATCACCGCGCATGCTCGGGATAATACAGAAGGTACAACGGTGGTTACAGCCTTCAGATATTTTTAAATAAGCATAATGTTTCGGTGTTAAACGGATACCTTGCTCAGGAACAAGGTCAATAAACGGATTATGTTTAGGCGGTGCTGGGACATATTCATGTACAGCTTCCATAACGTCTTGATAAGCTGCTGCACCAGTAACTTTTAGAACATTAGGGTGCATTTGACGAATTTTATCTTCGTCTTTACCTAAACAGCCTGTCACAATAACTCGGCCATTTTCACTCATGGCTTCGCCAATTGCATCTAAAGATTCTTGTACTGCAGATTCAATAAAACCACAGGTATTAACAACAACTAAATCAGCACCATCATAATCTGATGCAACTTGATAACCTTCAGTCTTTAACTGAGTTAAAATTCGTTCAGAATCTACCAATGCCTTAGGACAACCTAAAGAAACAAAACCGACTTTGGGGGTCTTCATGAATCTGCGCTCCACTTGAATGCGCGTATTGTATGTCTTTTCTCGTCTCAAGCATAGGTGGAAACCCCACTCTTTGTGTAATGCACCAAAATACAACCAATATTTGCACCAAAACTCAATATTGCACCAAGTTGGATCATGATATTATTGATGTATACATCCGTATTTTTGACCAAAAGATATTAAGAACGATTTTAGAGCGCTTTAATTATGCTTAAAACCTTAAAATAAACCATAAACAAAGTTGGCGTACATTTTGCATCAATCATGTTCTATAACGGTGAAAACCGATAACCAATGAAGATGCCATTGCGCCATTTTAAGACAGGAACGATTCGCTAATGGATCAACACACACCTATCGACTATCGCCTATTGGTAGACAATTTAACTACTGCGATTTTATTAATCGATAGTAACTTTAATATTTTTTATTTAAATTCCGCTTGTGAAGCACTTTTTGACATTAGTTTGCTTCGCGCTTCTGGACAACCGGTTTTAAATTTACTTCATGCACCTGATGATACCTTTAATACGCATGAAGCCTTATTGAACACATTAAAAACGGGACAACCTTATACACGTCGTGAAGCCATCATTAATGTCAATTTTAAAGATTTACATGTGGATTATACGGTCTCGCAATTAAATGCAGGTAAAAGCTACCACCCGCTCTTACTTATTGAGTTAAACCCTATTGATCGTATGTTGAAAATTTCTAAGGAAGAAAACCTAATTCAACAACATCAAGTGGCTAGACAACTGGTTCGAGGCGTTGCTCACGAAATTAAAAACCCTCTGGCTGGTATTCGGGGGGCAACTCAGTTACTTGCTCGTAGTTTAAATGACGAGAGCTATGCTGAATTTACAGATATTATTATTAACGAGGTAGATCGTCTCACCAATTTGGCCGACACCATGTTGGGCTCAAGACAATTGCCAAGTTATGAAAATGTAAATGTGCATGAACCTCTAGAACGGGTACGCTCTTTAATCGCAAATCAGACCAAGAAAAAAATCAAAATTACGCGTGATTATGATTTGTCTCTACCAGATGTAAAAGCCGATCGAGATCAGCTCATTCAAGTCATGCTCAATATTAGCGTTAATGCCATTCAAGCTATTACAGAAAATAAATCATTTTTTACAGATCAAGAGCCTGAATTAATTTTACGTACCCGTATTCAACGTCTAGTCACCATTAATGGAGTACTCAACCGCTCTGCTGTACGAGTCGATATTGAAGACAATGGACCGGGTATTCCCGAAAGCATTTTAGAGTCTGTGTTTTACCCTTTGGTTACAGGACGAGCAAAAGGCACAGGGCTTGGCCTGAGTATTGCACAGAACATCATGCATCAACATAACGGAATGATTGAATGCCAATCAGTTCCTGGAAAAACAATGTTTAGCTTATATTTACCTTGGGAGTCAGACCGTGTCGCGAAATAAAATATGGGTTATTGATGACGATCGCGCCATGCGATGGGTACTTGAAAAGACCTTTAAAGAAGAAGGATTTGACGTCACCAATTTTGAAGAAGCTCAAACAGCACTTGAACGTTTACATCATGATGCGCCCGATGTCATCTTAACTGACATTCGTATGCCAGGTATTGATGGGTTAACTTTCTTATCTAAAGTGAAAAACTCTCACCCCGACTTGCCTGTTATCATTATGACAGCGCATTCGGACTTAGAGTCTGCTGTATCAAGCTATCAGACTGGTGCATTTGAGTATTTACCAAAACCATTCGATATTGATGAAGCTTTAGCTCTAGTCAATCGAGCGATTTTGCATATCAATAAATTGCAGCAGCAAGAAGCGACAAAAACAGCTTCACCACTACAATCAACAGAAATTATTGGCGAATCTCCTGCTATGCAAGAGGTTTTCCGAGCGATTGGTCGTTTATCTCAGTCGCATATTACCGTTTTAATTAATGGTGAATCAGGCACAGGTAAAGAACTGGTTGCGCATGCTTTACATAAACATTCTCCACGACGCGCTAAGCCTTTTATTGCATTAAATATGGCAGCAATTCCTAAAGATTTAATCGAAACGGAATTATTTGGTCATGAAAAAGGTGCATTCACTGGTGCCAATACTCAACATCAAGGTCGATTTGAACAAGCCAATGGTGGAACTCTCTTCCTTGATGAAATTGGTGACATGCCATTTGAAACCCAGACTAGATTGTTACGTGTGCTCGCAGATGGTGAGTTTTACCGGGTTGGTGGTCATATACCGGTTAAAGTAGATGTCAGAATTGTCGCGGCAACCCATCAAGACTTAGAAAAACTGGTGAATGAAGGTCGTTTCCGTGAAGACTTATACCACCGTCTAAATGTTATTCGAATTCATATTCCGAAGCTTGCGCATCGCAGTGAAGACATCCCGATGCTGGCTCAACATTTCTTGGCTCGCGCGGGTAAAGAGCTAGGTGTAAGTCCAAAGATTTTACGCACTGAAACAACGGACTATATGCAACAATTACCTTGGCCTGGTAATGTTCGTCAGCTTGAGAATACCTGCCGTTGGTTAACCGTCATGATTACTGGCCGTGAGGTTTATCCGGAAGATTTACCTTCTGAGCTTAAACAGGTTCCACTCCAAAAAAGTAGTGAGACTAGTCAGCCAGCACCATCTTTTGAACGTATTTCTTTGCACCATTGGGATGAGCTACTAAGCCAATGGGCAATTCAAAAACTTAAAAATGGTGAAATGAAGATTTTAGACATTGCTACTCCAATGTTTGAGCGCACCTTGATTAATGCGGCACTACAGCAAACTCGTGGGCGCAAACGTCATGCAGCCGAGCTATTAGGTTGGGGTCGTAACACCCTAACCAGAAAGTTAAAAGAGCTGGGCATGGATTCTGCTGATGACGATGATGAGGACGAACATAAAGCAACATTGTCAGAAGCTTAACACCGAAGTAAAAATCAAAAAGCGGCTAATTTAATTTAGCCGCTTTTCTTTATGACTATTTAAAACGGAATTAACTGCCAAACTAAAATGTGAACATACAGTTACATGATCAAAAAATTCTAAATTTCTACATAAATCATTATATTTTCTATATTTTCCCCAAAACTATGCTCTACTTATTGTTTACCAGATGACCTAAAAACATACCAATGACCATCGTTAAAGATAGATTTGCTATACTAGATAAGCAGTGTTAGCCGTCGTTATTAAATTTTATGCATGATCCAGTCCTTGAGTCACATCATCTCGTATGTGAAAAACCCCAAACACGCCGCGGTATAGAACGTCGTTTAGCTCTATTGCTAAGCGCAACCGAGCTGTTTTTGGAAAAAGGATATGATGCTGTCTCTCTTGACGACATCGTTAATCATGCTGGTGGTTCAAAAACCTCTATTTATAAATACTTCGGTAATAAAGATGGCTTATTTACTGCAATCTGCGATTATCGCCGTGAAATGTTTTTTAAAGATATCTGCATTGCATTTCAACCAGAGCAAACTTCTTTAAAAGATTATTTAATCCAAACTCTCATCCGTTTTTATAAGCACATTATTCAACCTGAACACATTGCCTTTTTACGTTTGGTTATTGAACAAACTCAATGTAATGCAACTTTGAGCCAATACTTATATGAAAAATGTGCTCTGGATGTCCAAAATACAATTGCTCAAGCCTTACTCATATCTCATCAATCAGGTGAAATTACCTGTACATCTCCTGATCATTCCTCTCTTATGTATTTTGGAATTTTACGTGATATTGAATGGCGAATGATTATGGGAATGCCTCTTCCACCCAATGAGACAGAAGTTATTGATTATATTAATTATTGTGTTGATATTTTCTTAAAGGGGCATCATAAAGTCTAATTCTTTTGCATTTTGAAATGCTTATAGTATAGTAGACTTCTTTTTTCCCACTTCCACCCAGCCAACAACAGATAATTGTTGTAATTCAAAACAATTATTATGGAGTAGCTACATGGCTCTAAGACATTTCCTGACTTTACGTGATCTATCCACTCTAGAACTTAATCGCATTTTGGAACGCGCAAGCGAACTTAAGAAAATGCAGCAAAGCAATAAGGTATATCAACCTTTTGTTGGTAAAGTATTGGGAATGATTTTTGAAAAATCGAGCACACGCACTCGTATTTCTTTTGAAGCTGGTATTAATCAATTTGGTGGTAGTGCCATTTTCTTATCACCACGTGATACGCAATTAGGCCGTGGTGAACCGATTGAAGATTCAGCACGTGTTATTTCAAGCATGCTTGATATCGTAATGATTCGTACTTTTGGTCACGATATCGTTGAACGTTTTGCATCTTATTCAAAAGTTCCCGTTATCAATGGCTTAACTGACGATCACCATCCTTGTCAGTTACTTGCAGATTTACAAACTTATATTGAACATCGCGGCAGCATTGAAGGCAAAACCGTAGCTTGGATTGGTGATGGCAATAATATGTGTAATTCATACATTGAAGCTGCACACATGATGGGTTTCAAACTCAAGATTGCATCACCAAAAGGTTATGAACCTAAACCTGAATTTTTAGCAGAGTTTGGGCATTGTGTTGAACTTTTTGATAATGCGGAAGATGCGGCTGTAAATGCTGATCTTATCGTTACAGATGTATGGGCAAGCATGGGACAAGAAGAAGAACAGAAGCTTCGTGAAAAAGCCTTTGCTGATTTTCAGGTTAACGAGAAATTAATGGGACTTGCACACCCGGACTGTTTATTCATGCACTGCTTACCTGCTCATCGTGGTGAAGAAATTTCTGAAACCATGCTCGACCATAAAAATGCCGTAGTATGGGACGAAGCAGAAAACCGTCTGCATGCACAAAAAGCTTTAATGGAATTTTTACTCAACGAAAATTTGAAAAAAGCTTAATTTCTAATTCAAAAAACAGCATCATTAAGGTGCTGTTTTTTTATTTTTATAAGATCCCTATTATCCTCATTTATTATTTTAAAAATTTTTATGATGTTGCCCAATATATAAACAGTCTATATTTCAACTGTCATACATAATCGTGTATAACATTCTACACAATAAGCCAAGCCTACTCGTGTAGAGTGCGATTATGACAACCCTTGAACAATCATTATTTGAAATCCCTGCATTTTCGATCATTCATGAACATTTATTTAGTTCAGCACAACCTTCTATTGAACAACTTAAGCTCATTAAAGAGTATGGTTGTAGTACTGTTGTAAATTTAGCTTTATCGAATTCACCAGATAGTATTAAAAATGAGGATCAGGTCTGTCTAGAATATGGTTTAAATTATATTCATATTCCAATTGACTGGGAAACACCCTCTTCTGACCAATGCTTATTAGTTTTAGATTTGATTGATCATTTAGTGCAGAATGAAATTGTTTGGATACATTGTGCCAAAAATAAACGCGTAAGTTGTCTTATGTATGTCTACAGACAATTTTATATGAATATGGATATGCCAACCTGTCAGGATTTGCTTCATGAGATTTGGGAACCAAATGAAACATGGACAGGACTCATTCATAGTATTACCTTACAGCTTCAAGGCCGTAAGGCTACCTTAGAACTTCAACAATCTTTGCAACAAACCAATGATTTAGTTTAATGAGATATTAACACCATCGCTGTTGCTAAAATTCCTTCTTGGCGACCAGTAAATCCAAGTTTTTCGGTTGTGGTCGCTTTGATACTAATTTGATTTAAATCTACATTTAAAACATCTGCAATGCTTTGACGCATTTCCAAATTGTATTTGGCTAATTTAGGACGCTCACAAGCTACCGTAATATCAGCATTATTTAAATGATAACCTCGGTCTAATATTAATTGATAAACATGTTTAAGTAGAACACGGCTATCCGCTCCTTTAAATTCTGGATCTGTATCCGGAAAATGCTGACCAATATCACCAAGTGCTAGAGCACCTAGTAAGGCATCACATAATGCATGTAGCACGACATCGCCATCAGAATGTGCTTTCAAGCCATGCGTATGCGGAATTTGAACGCCAGCTAAGGTTACGAAGTTACCCTCTTCAAAGGCATGCACATCCATTCCTTGTCCAATACGTATTTGAGCAACCATATAAACTCTTCCCATCTATTATAAAAGCTTAAGAAATCTTGTATTCAACCGTCGTGTTTCGCTATAGTACACTTAGCAAAGTAGACTGAAAGTATAAGCGATCATGCCGTCGAATACTGATATGAATCAATTGAAAAGATTAAGTTTTGTCGTGATATTGAGTTGTTTATGCTCATCGCTTGTTTTTGCAGAATCTATCGACTGCTCCAACTCAAAAGCAGAGCTAAAAATCTGTTCAAAAACCTTTAGCGAAGCACGAAAGCAGCTCAACAATAAATATCTTTCTGCATACTTGGTCACAGATGCCCCACTGCAGCTTCTACAAGATACTCAAACATTGTGGCTTAGACAAACACAACAATGCAAAACCAATTCATGTGTTCAACAACAGTTTGATGTACGTGGTGATGATTTAAATTTTTATGCTTCACTTAAACAAACCCTAACTCAGCATTATCTTAAATTTGAAAATGGACATATTGCATCTCAGCCCGTTCATTTACAAATACATCAACTTGCTAAAGATAAAATCAAAATTGAAGGTTTAGCTTACCGTAATCCGAATAACCGAAAAGAAACCCAAACGGTTTCACTTATGGCTTACAGCTCTCCTGAACAGAAAAGTGAAATTTTAGATAATGAACATAACTGTAAATATAAATTTGACTTTCAGAAAGCACTGCTCATCGTAAAAACCCAGCAAAAAGGTTGTGAGCGCTTCACAGGAATTTATCGTCTGTACGACTAGTGAATATAAAATAAAAAAGCCAGTGCATAGACACTGGCTTTTCTTTTTATGCTGGATACTTTTGTTGAATATCTTGACTCACCAAAACAGCTGTAGCTGCTGACAAAGTCCAGCCTAGATGACCATGTCCCGTATTATAGAAAACTCGAGACTGTTTAGACTGTTTCACAACTGGCAACATATTAGGCATCATTGGTCTTAAACCCGCCCAAGGCACAACATGCTCAGTTGAAATGTCAAAATTGCGGTTTACCCAATTTACCAAAGGTTGAATACGGTCGGCTCGAATATCTCGATTATAACCATTAAACTCGGCCGTACCTGCTACACGTAAACGATCTGGTCCTAAACGAGACGTTACAATTTTAGCGCTCTCATCCAATAAACTCACCCACGGTGCATTTTTTATACTTTTTTCATCTTTTAATTGGACGGTAATTGAATAACCTTTGACCGGATAAACATTTACACGTTCACCAATCATATCAGCCAACTGATAACTCCCTACACCCCCACATACCACCAAAACATCACCTTCTAATTGAAAGCTGTCTGTTTGGGAAAGATGCGGATGCTCAGCACTTGGCTGACAATTCAGTACCACTTTATCTGCATGACACTTAATATCAGTAACTTCCAAACCGAATTTGTACTGAACGCCATATTGTTTAGTCTTTTCAGCTAAAGAGGTTGAATATTTATGGATATCACCGGTTGCATCGCTTGGTGTGTAATAGCCACCAAAGTACTCACCCGTTAAAGAAGGTTCGATTGATTTCATTTCCTCAGGTGAAACCGAGTAACGTTCTAAAGTCCCTTTATTTAAAACATCATTAACTCGCTTAGCGATGTCATAATCATCCTTAGTATGATACATATGAAGAATACCGCGTTTCTCCAAATCAAATTGAAGCTGCTCTTTTTCAGCTACGTCAAACAAGCGCTTACGGGCAAGCAATGCCAAGCGAACGGTTTCTATTGTATTGGCTTCATAATTTTTAATATGAGACAAAAACTCAACCAACCAACTATATTTATGTAGGCTAAAGGAAGGATTCAATAATAAAGGAGCATCTTTTTGCCTCATCCATTTAAAACCTTTTATAACGGTCGCTTTCTGGTTCCAGACTTCTGCATTACAAGCAGATAATTGCCCTCCATTTGCAAATGATGTTTCCATGGCTGGATAAAGATGGCGATCAATCACTGTGACTTGGTAACCTAATTGAGATAATTCATAGGCTGAAGTAACCCCTGTGATTCCTGCACCAATCACAATAACATGTGGCATAACAGACTCCTCTGAAATGCAAAAACATTTCATCAGTACAGCCCATCTGTCATTTGTACCTGAGAGTTTCGACCTAAATACTACCTTTTAGTATTTCGATCTTCCCCTTCGGTGAGTTTATGACTTATAAGTTTTTATTTTCCATGCTTATAAATCTTAAGCTGCTCTCCAGATTTTTTAATTATTACAGTCCTTTTGCCTGAGAGTTTCCGGGCCTGTTGCTCCTTCGGCGGGTTCTTAAGAACCTCTCTCCCGCAATAATTTTGTATTTATATAAGCAATGTATCTGCCACTTTTAAAAAAACGCATTCTTTTCTTGTAAACTTTTGTACAACCCACCAAAAAAAACACGCAAATTTTTGATTTAATTATAAAAAAGGTGAATTATAAGAATTCACCTTTTGGTATTCATTAGAGCTTTCCATTAAGCACTTGGTCCGAAACGGTACCTTTCCATTGCTCCCGCAAGGTTGGCAAATAAAATTTCTCGCCTATTGTGAACAGTTCAGCATCAATGAGTGCATGAATTTCGTGCATAAAAATATAATCCAATGCAACTAGAGAAAGTTGATGATTTTTTTGTGCTACTTTTTTACGTTTCGCTTGAGCTTGTTTAATTAGCTCATTTGCAAAGTTTTTATCTTTATAAGCAGTAATGGCATTTAAACGAAGCTCAATCACACCCCAACCTGCCAATAACTTTTTGAAGATTTCAAAGTCTTTTGAGGTTGATTCCCAAGTTACATTTTCCAGATCATTATCTTCAGGTAAAACAGGTAATAATAAATCACCAGTACTTGGAAAAATCTTTTTAAGATTTAACAGAAATTTAACAGGCTGATCACTTGGGTAATCATTAAATTGCACATGTTGTTGAGTATCTGTTAAATAAATAGAGAGCATTCAAAAAATCCTTAACTAAGCAACTGTTTTTCATAATTAATTTAAAAACTGCAAGAACAAAAGCAATTAAAAAAATAATATAAAAACAGGATAAGGTGGGCATTTTAACAATTATGGCAGCTTATTCAACACCAAGTTGGTTTGATAAAGCTTAATAAGGAATAATTACAACCTAGAAACATGCAAAATAAACCTTATACAACTTTGAAAATTAAAAATATGTATATTTTAGATATATTATTTTTTAGTCCAATGTTAAATTTAGTGTTATAATACAGTGATTTACTCACTTTCATCTGGGCTTCCATAGAAATGAATAGATTACAATTAATTTTATTAGTTTTAAGTACTGCTACTTTTTCTCCTTTTGTATTTTCTGAAACAACTATCTCCCCAACCAAATATGAATTTTATGGACAAGAGTCAAAACGCCATAAGAGTATGCTTGAGGTAAATAATAGTTCAGATCATAAAATTAACGAATCACAACACAATCCTTTCCGCTCTGATTCAAACAAACAAAACGTAGATTTTTTTGAGATTGCAAAACACTACCAAGAAGAGCAACCACAAAACACTTATTCTCACTCTCCCGACCATACTGTAAATATGAGTGATCATGAACGAAGTCTCTATTACATTAGAAATCATGACAATATGGGCATTCAAAGAGATGTTCGTTATCAACAATATAGATCATTAAAACAACAATATGATAAAGGTGTCATTTCTCGTGATGAATATAAAAATAAAGTTTACAAAATCTCAAGATAAGCTTATCTATATTGAAGCCTTCTTTTAAAAAGGAGGCTTCTACAGTTAATTTTGATATAGATTGTTAAAAATATTTTAAATAACAAAGATTCATAGTAAACAAACAATAAAAAGTAAACAGTTTTAGCTTTTAAAACGCGCCACACTACTCAAATCTTCTCTACAAATAAAGGAGATAGCAATGAAGATTCGCGCTTCACGTACCTATTCAACTTATTCAAATAATTATTTTATTTCTAAAGAGTATGAATGCAGTGTTATTCCGGTAAAAGGAATGTGCTTTACTGATCTTGGTTTGACCGAAAATGGTGTAATTCAGCCAGTAGAAATTAATGAGGTCACTATAGATCCAGCATCTAATTCTTATCATATTCTTTTAGCTAAAGACTCACATGAATATACAAAAGAAGAATTAAAAAGAAAGTTTGAAGAGATGAAAGCTAATGGCTGGGAATATATAGAAGATCTATTGGTATAGCTCTTATTTTTAATAAATAACTTAGGGCAAATGAATGGCCCTAACTTTAACATCTTAAGCATAATAGCCATCAGTAGTTAAGAGTTTGTAAAATCGCTACAAAATATACTGCTGATGGCTATTGTTAAATCGCTTATTTACTATTTGGCGAAACCATTTTTTCAGGTTTAACCACTTCATCAAATTGCTCTGCTGTAACAAGTCCTAACTCTACAGCAACTTGTTTTAAAGTTTTATTCTCTTTATAAGCAGTTTTCGCCACTTTTGCAGAGTTTTCATAACCAATAACCGGATTTAATGCCGTAACTAACATGAGAGAATTATGCAAGAAATGATCAATTTTCTCACGATTTGGCTCAATCCCTACTGCACAGTGATCATTAAAACTATTACATGCATCACCAAGCAACTGAATAGATTGCAGTAAGTTATAAGCAATTACTGGCATAAATACATTGAGCTCAAAATTACCCGAAGCACCAGCGACATTAATAGTAGTATCGTTGCCAAGCACTTGAGCAACAACCATGGTCATTGCTTCACTTTGAGTCGGGTTCACTTTACCTGGCATAATGCTAGAACCAGGTTCATTTTCAGGAATACGGATTTCGCCGAAGCCGCAACGTGGACCACTTGCTAACCAACGAATATCATTGGCAATCTTGTTTAAGCTTACCGCTAGTGTTTTTAATGCACCTGATGCAAACACAGCAGCATCACGTCCTGCAAGTGCTTCAAATTTATTAGGAGCGGTAACAAATGGCAAACCCGTTAAAGCTGCAAGCTGAGCTGCTGCCTTAACAGCATAGTCAGGATGTGCATTTAACCCAGTTCCTACCGCTGTGCCACCTAATGGCAACTCATACAGACCACTTAAAGCTTGTTGTAAACGCACTAAACCATGCTCGAGCTGAGAAACATAACCGCTAAACTCTTGACCAAGTGTCAGTGGCGTTGCGTCTTGTAAATGGGTACGGCCAATTTTAACAATATCTTGGAATTCGTCTGACTTTTTTTGCAAAGTCGCTTTAAGCTGTTCTACAGCAGGGATCAGTAATTCATTAATTTGCAAACTTGCCGCAACATGAATAGCCGTTGGGAATGAGTCATTAGTAGATTGTGCGCGGTTAACATGATCGTTCGGATGTACCGGCTTTTGTGCTCCAAGCGCTTGGCCTAGCTTTTGATTTGCAATATTTGCAATCACCTCATTACAGTTCATGTTACTTTGCGTACCAGAACCTGTTTGCCAAACCACAAGTGGAAACTGAGAGTCCCATTTCCCTGCAATCACTTCCTCAGCTGCCCCCACAATATATTGGCTCAAATCTTGTGGTAACTGGCCTAACTCTGCATTGGTTATTGCCGCTGCTTTTTTTACCAAGCCCATCGCTCGAATCATGGCACGGGGTAAACGCTCCTGCCCGATTTTAAAGTTCTGTAAGCTACGTTGGGTTTGTGCACCCCACAGCGCTTCATTCGGAACTTCAATCTCACCCATTGTGTCATGTTCAATTCGTGTTTGCATAGAAACCTCGGTTATCTGGTTAAAGAACTCACGGGCTGAAGCAATTTATGCTTTGGCTAGTTAATTTTAGTATCGTACTCAAGCATTCCATTATTGTAAATAAGAATCATTATCTTATCTTCCATTTAATGTATTTTGATAAAATCTCCATTCATCTTCAATCATTTGTTTTAAAGTTCGCTTAGGTGCCCATTGTAATAAAGTTTTTGCTTTTCCTATATTTGCACCAATCTGTGCTAACTCTTCATGCTTATAAATCGCAGATTGTGTCGGAATTTCGGCTTGGGTAACCTGTGAAATTTCATCTAATAATTGACGAATCGAATGTACTTGCTCATGAGCAATATTAAAAGCTTCACAGCAATGGCTTTGATCACGTAACCAATGTAAAGTTGAGCTTACTGCCTCACATACATCTAATATATGTAAAAAGCTACGTTCTACGGTATGGTCCTCGGTAGAAGACTGATCCTGTAACTCAATTAAATCACGTTGCATCGCTGCAACTTGCATGGCAAGCGGTACAATATTTTTAGGGAGCTGTGCTACATACTCGCCTAATACACCATGCTCAAAAGCACCTACAATATTTGATAGACGTAAAATTGCAATTTTCCATTCATGATCAATTTTGTAAGTATCACGGATGATTTCTTCAATCATCTGTTGCGACTTAATATAAGGGTTAGGATAAGCATAGTTGAAATCATCTGTTTCGCTTAACTGTGAACCAGATTTTCCATAGACTGCCAAACTAGATAAATGAATAAAATGACGGACGCCTGTACGTTGCATTGCACGCAATAGGCTCATGATACAACTGACATTATCATTATAATATTCAAGCGGTTTTAAATTAGACTCTTCAATAGATTTAAAACCAGCCGTATGAATGACTGCATCAATTGAGTACTGTTCAAATACTTTGTTCAATGCAGGCGTGTTACGTACATCAAGTTTAACAAACGGAACGTACATACCAGAGATGTATTCTAACCGCTCAAGCGTTTGCAAGGTCGAGTTAGCCAAATTATCGACAAGAACCACTTCTTGGCCTTGAGCCATGAGACTCAATGCAATATGTGAACCGATAAAGCCTAAACCACCTGTCACTAAAATCATTGTATACTTACCTTTCTCTTAATGTATCTACGCCCATTTAGACGTATGACCATAGTGAATTCTCAATGAGTACATTACTACTAATAACCTCTGCTCCTACTTCGATCCATGCTTGGCATGCGCTGGGCCTAGCTCAGGCACTCAAAAGTAAAAATGAAGACTTTCGTGTATTCTTTTACCAAGATGGCGTTCAAGTTGCGAATGATTTTCAGTGGGTTCCTGACGACCAGCGTAATTTAACGCATGAATGGCAAAAGCTCTCGATCAGACTTCCTGTTTGCGTTAGCGCTGCTCTTGCACGCGGGATTACCGATGCAGAAAATGCGAGTCGCCATCAACTTAGTCATCACAACCTAGCGAACAACTTTGAGTTGGTTGGTCTAGGTGAACTTGCTGATGCAGTACAGTCAGCCTCTCGTCTTCTTCAATTTTAAGTTACTTTGTTAACTTAGATTGTTGCTTTTAAAAGGTATATTGTGTGAAAACTGTACTCGTTATTTTGACCCAAGCCAATTTAACCAGCCTACAAGTCAATGAAAGCCTCGCCGCTACTATGGTTTTAGCAACCTTTGGCTCACCAGTCAAAGTATTATTAAAAGATGCGGCTCTTAGTCTTTTACAAAATGAAGGTAACTTCGACCAATTGCAGCATGCTTTTAAAATTGCTTCAAACATGGTGGATAGCTTTGAGTTTTATGACTTAAGTCCAATCCTTATTGAAGCAAAAAACAAACAGCATCCATTTGTTCAAAACAGCGAGCAGGAACTAGAATTTGTTCAGTTAGATACTGAACTCATCCAGTCTTTCGATCATGTCTTATATTGGTAGATAAAGGTGTAATTTTAATGACGCAATCAACTCTTTATCTTGTGCAAGCTTCTTATCACCATACTCCTCGCATTATTGAAGAACTTGCAAAGCTATTTCATAAAGATGATCAAATTGTTTTTATGGGTGACTCAACTGCTCAACTTTCGGTAAATATTTGTCAGCAGTTTGGCTCAGTTTCTTGTTTGTCTCATGAAAAAGATTTAATTGATGCAGAAACCTTGGCTCAGGTTAAGGTATTGAACTATGATCAGTTTGCGGATCTGGTTTTACAATTTAATCGATGCATTTCTTTGAAATAATATAGTTAGGCTCATTTTTATGAATTTAGAATTAGATCAAGATGGTCATTTAGTCGACTATACGATTTGGAATCCCGAAGTAGCACAGGAACTCGCCAAATCTCTCGATCTTGAATTAACAGATTGGCATTTTGAAGTTTTAGCTGCGGTTCGCCAATTTTATCAGCAATTTGGGCATTCTCCTGCAACACGTCCTTTGATTAAGTTTTTAATGAAAACCGTAAGCCCAGGTATTAATAATGCTGTTTTACAGCAAAAATTTAATACCGGTTTAGTTGCTCGCCATCTCAGTCGCTTGGCAGGTATTCCTAAACCGGCAAATTGTTTATAAATTTTTATGCGAATTTTTTAGCGGCAGCGACACATAAAATTGTTACTGCCGTTACCATTAACATCGACCAACTGACGTGTTCATGTAATAAAAGTGCGGCAATCGCAAGTCCCATTAAAGGCTGTAAAAGCTGTAGCTGGCTAATTGCAGCAATACCGCCTTGTGCAAGTCCTTTGTACCAAAAAAAGAACCCGATGAGCATACTAAATAAAGATACGTAAACCAGCCCTGCTACCGCTGATGTAGATACATCTTGAAAGGAAACGGGCATATAAAAAAGAGTAGCAAGCAGCATAATCGGCAAAGCTAAAATAAGCGCCCAACAAATCACCTGCCATCCACCTATTTTTTTCGAAAGTACTCCGCCTTCTGCATAGCCAAATCCACACAAAATAATTGCAATAAGCATGTATAAATCGCCGATGCCAAAAGAAGCTTCACCCGATAAGAAAAACATATAGGTAAAAACAACCAAACTGCCTAAAATTGCAAATATCCAAAAAAATAAATTTGGTTTTTCTCCACCTCTCACTACTGCAAATATGGCAGTAGCGAGCGGTAGAAGGCTAACAAAGACAATCGAGTGGGCTGCGTTCATATACTGTAGAGCAAGCGCAGTAAATAAGGGAAAACCAACTACAACGCCTAAAGCCACAATAGCGAGTGGCCACCAATCTTGTTTAGCAGGCTTTTTTTCCTTAAGCAAAAAGATAAGAATTAAACCCAAAACTCCTGCAATGACAGCTCTTGCTGCTGTTAGAAAACCAGGCTCAAAACCTGTTACCGCAATACGGGTAGCCGGTAATGAACCGGCAAAAATTGCAACCCCAATAAAACCATTCACCCAACCGTTCATAAACTTTTGCATATTATTCTCCGCAACTATACGAAGAATTTAAGCTGTGATATGGTGTCAAAACCAGATACAAAGCAGTACAATTTTAAAAAACTGTTATGTATAAGCAAACAGTACAGTTAGAGATAAATAATGTGAACCAGACCAAAACAAAAATCGAACTTGTTATTTCACAGATTGAACAACAAATTAAGAATCGCTCTTTAACTCCAGGAACCCGACTTCCCTCTGTACGTAAACTAGCCAAAGATTTAGGTTTTTCTGTTTCTACTATTGTCGAAGCTTATGAGCGATTAATTGCCCTAGGTAAAATTGAATCACGTAGTGGTTCCGGCTTTTATGTCGTGGCACCACTTGCACCTTTAGCCTTAAGTGAATTAGGACCCAAATTAGATCGCTCTATAGATCCGTTATGGATTTCACGCCAGTCTTTAGAAGCAGAACCTAATGCGTTTAAACCCGGTTGTGGTTGGTTACCAAATGATTGGATGCCACTTGAAAGTATCCGCAAAGCATTAAGATCAGCCACACGTAGCGAAGACGATAGTTTATTGGGTTATTCTTCACCGTTGGGGCTGCCCGCATTAAGAGATCTACTGGCTAGACGGGCACAAAGTAAAGGTATAGAGGCAAACTTTAATCAAGTCCTTCTAACCGATTCAGGAACTCAAGCTATTGATCTGGTTTGTCGTTTTTTACTTAAACCAGATGATGTAGTTCTAATTGATGACCCTTGCTACTTTAACTTTCATGCTCTACTTAAAGTTCATCAAGTTAAAGTTGTTGGTATTCCCTACACTCCAAATGGCCCAGACTTAGAGGCATTTAAAGAAGCTATCGAGAGCTATAACCCTCGGCTTTATATTACAAATTCCGGAATACACAACCCAACTGGTGCAACACTCTCACTCTCGACAGCTCATCAATTATTAAAGTTGATTGATCAGTCTAATTTAATTGTGATTGAAGACGATATCTTCTCAGATTTTGAATATACTCCCGCTCCACGACTTGCAGCCCTAGACAACCTTTCACGCGTGATTTTTATTGGAAGTTTTTCTAAAACGCTCTCTGCTTCTATTCGCTGCGGCTATATAATTGCGAAACCAGAATGGATTGATCAGATTGCCGATTTAAAAATAGCCACCAGTTTTTCTCACAATGGACTCTCAGCCAAGATTTTACACACAGCTTTAACCGATGGTTCATACCGTAAGCATCTAGATTTATTAAAAGTTCGTTTAGCTCAAGCCATGCAAGAGACAATCGCGAAGCTTAAATCGATTAGGATAGAACCGTGGATTGAGCCCAAGGCCGGAATTTTTGTGTGGTGTCGTCTACCGGAAGGTGTAGATGCAGCGAAGATTGCTCAGTTTTGCCTGAATCGGCAAGTGATTCTCGCCCCGGGTAATGCCTTTAGCCAAGCACAATCGGCAGGTCAATTTATCCGTTTTAATATTACACAATCAAATCATGATTATATTTATAAGACTCTTGCAGAAGCGCTTCTACAAGAGTCGTTAGAGAAACAAGTTTAAGCCTGTTTTTGCTTTTGTTCCATATAAGCAAAATAGCCCGGCCCAGCCGAAACCTGAACTTGTTTTGCATGTAATGGTTCACGACATACTGAACACACCATAACAGGTTCAAACTTATGTCCACATGCTTTGTGTCGATATTCCAAAGGTTTACCTAAACCTTGGTCCATCCATTTATCTGCCCAGTTCGCCATAGATAAGATAATTGGATAAAGCTCAAAGCCTTTATCTGTGAGACGATATTCAAAGCGTTCCTGACGGTCAAAATAAGGCGCTTTCACTAAAATTTCGTATTCAACCAACCGTTTTAAGCGATCAGAAAGGACATGACGAGTGACACCTAATGATTTTTGAAAGTCATCAAAACGACGAATTCCCATAAAAGCATTACGTAATATTAGCATCGTCCATCGATCACCAATCACTGATAGCATACGGGCAACAGAACAAGGCTGATCACCGATGTCATCCCATTTCATCTTTATGCTTTCCTCAATATAAAACTAGCCTACTTGCCTTATTATTTATACCCTAAACCACTTAATATGTTATATGCAATATTCAGCTTAGAAATAAGTTTTTAGTATATTTATAAAGCTTATTTTTTAAAATAACAGTCACTAAAAATAGTTATAAAATATAATTAATCCATCAGTATGGATTAATTATATACAGCTTATTTATAAGTTAATTTGAAATAAAGATCCCCTTTAGCACCGTTCCTGATGCTAGTTTTGTACTTGCAGGAATACGGACTAAACTATTGGCTTGCATAAGGTTACTCAGCATATGGGACTGCTGCTTGGCCAAACTTTTTACTTTAAGTTGCCCTGCATCAAAGTAAGCATACATTCGTAAAAAACGCTCACGTGCATCTTCTTTTAAATCATGCTCTAAAATTGCAGTAAACCATTCTGGTCCATGTCTATTGCCCTGCAATGCATCAAGCAAAGATTTACCATAAACTTGCATTGCGACATATACCGCAGCCGGATTGCCCGGTAAGCCTAACAAATAACAGGAATGGTGGGTTTGTGAATTATGGTATTCGGCAAAGAATAAAGGTTTACCCGGTTTTTGTTTAACTTTCCAAAAGATTTGTTCAAATCCAACTTCGAAAGCACAGGGCCGAACAAAGTCGTAGTCTCCTACCGAAACTCCGCCAGTCGTTATAACAACATCATAGCTGTCTTTTAGTTGGTTAAAGTAATGGGTGACCTGATCTGCTTCATCTGCCACATGAATGAGTTCAACATCTAAACCATAATCTTCAAACCAAGCTTTTAGTAATGGACCATTTGCATCAAAGACTTTTCCATCGATTAAATCTTTTGCCGTTTGAGCAACTTCATCACCTGTGACTAAAACTGCAACTTTTGGTCTACGATAAACAGTAAGTTCTTGTACACCTGCCATACTTAAAGCAGCCAAGCTTCCAATATTTAGAAACTGTCCTACTTGAGCAAGTAACTGCCCTTGCTGGATTTCTTCACCAGTAAAGCGGATATCGGCTTGAGGGCGTATATGCTCCGTTAAACAAATTTCTTGAGCCGAAATAACCGATACGATTTCTTGCCGTGCTACATGCGTTGTCCCTTCAGGAATTTTGCCGCCCGTAAATATACGAATCGCCTGACCTTCACCAAGTATGTCATGACTCTCGCTTCCGGCACGAATCTCACCTGTGACTTGAAACTTTTGATTATTTAAATCTTCTGCATGGCTACAAAGTGCATAACCGTCTACCGCACTTTGAGAAAAACTTGGTAAATTAATTTCAGAGTAAATATCTTTGGCAAGATAACTACTTAGGCTATTTATTAGAGTCTTTTGAATAGAGCTTAAGTTTTTAGGCTTATTAATAACTAAATCTAGCGCTTCATCTATACTGATTAATCCACGCTCAGCACCACAACCGGACATTATTCATAGCCTCCTGGATGTGGTAAATCACGGCAAACATCAAAAATATGGACTAATGCGGGTAAAATAGCGGCCATTGATTCGCTTGCTCCACCACGGCTTCCCGGTAACGTCACTACTAACGAACGGTCAATAAACCCGGCTACTCCGCGTGACATAGCAGCGTATGGCGTGCGTTTTTGTCCAAATGAGCGAGCAGCTTCCATTAAGCCATCTAATTTACGTTCTAAAAGAGGCTCTAGCGTATCAACCGTAATATCACGCTTACCAATTCCTGTTCCACCCACCGTCATAATACAAGCATACGATTTGGTGAGTTCTAGGACCAATTCTTTGAGATCATCTGCTTCATCAGGCAAAATTTGGTAATGGATCGGATCAAATCCAGCTTCAGTTAAAGTTTCAACTACAGATTTTCCGGCCGTATCTGGCTTTCTACCCGATGCTACAGTATCTGACAATACAATAACCGCAGCCGAAACAGGCTGACGCAATACCCGTTTAAAATGGGATTTTCCGCCTTTTTTCTTAAGTAGTTTACATTGATCCATCCAGAGTTCTTCTGGTTCACAATGAGGCTTTAACATATCGTAAATAGTTAAACCTGCAAGGCTTGCCGCCGTTAAAGCTTCCATTTCTACACCAGTTGGTCCAATGGTCTCAACGACAGCAATAATTTTTACAAAGTCATGTTCCAATTCATATTCTACATCTGCCCGATAAATCGGTAGCGGATGACATAGTGGAATCAGCTCATCAGTTCGTTTTGCTGCCAAAATTCCTGCAACACGTGCTGTTTTTAATGCATCACCTTTTTCCGTGTTTCCTTGTCTTAATAATTCAATACAGTGCGGTGGTGCATATAAAATCGCTTGTGCTTCGGCAACACGATAACTTTCCGGCTTCATTCCTACGTTTTTCATTATTTATCCTAGTATTACATATTTCAGTGTGAGTGCTCATGGCCGGCATGATGATGGTGTTTGTGGTCGTGCGGTGCATCCTTACGAATACAACAGCCCTCTACATAATGACTTGTGCCATCTGTAAAAAACTCTTCTTTAAAGACAGGTACTTCATGCTTTACCCGTTCGACCGCTTCCTCACATGCCTGAAAAGCTTCACGGCGATGGGCTGCATACGCAATCGCAATGATTGCTGTTTCGCCCACATCTAAATATCCAATCCGATGAACCACTCGCACATAAGATACCTGATACTTTTTCTCAATTTCTAGTTCAATTTCACGTATCATTTTTTCTGCAAGCGGTTTATACGATGTATATTTCAGCGCCTTTACCGCTTTACCTTCGTGGTGATTACGAACCGTACCCATAAAAATATCGATACCGCCACATTCCGGAAAAGATTGAATCGGATCAAAAGTATCCAAGCTTAAAGCCTGCTCTTGTATTCTTGCGAACTCTTTCATGACTCATCCTCCGGCAACGGGTGATAATAAAACCAAAGTGCATGGCTCACTTAAGACAGTTTGTCTGGTTATAACATTATCACCAATCGCACATGCACATTTTTCCATGGCTTTTGTAGATTCCGGATGCAATAAAACAATTTCATCTAATACATCTTTAACCAGACTATGGCTAGGACAAACTAGCAAAAGATTTTCAGGAAGCAATTTTTCAATTGCACCAAATGCTTCGACTTTAATTTGGATAGATTGTTGCATTTATCCCCCAAGCATATGCATGCTGATTTTACGGGTTTGTTGATGTTGTAAGGCATGGAAACCTTTGGCTTTATGCCAGATATAAGGATGAACCAAATTCTTTAAATTTTGGATATACACACCATATTCTGGAGTATGTTGTTTGCTTACCAGCGTTTGAAGCTGAGGCTTAATATTTAAGCCTTGCGGCGCAAATAAACAGTTATATAGTTCGCCTTTTGCGGTAAGCCGTATACGGTCACATTGGCGGCAAAATGAATGCGTAATTGTGGAAATAATTCCTAAATGGTAGCTACCGTTAATTAGATATTGACGCGCTGGCTCATGTTGCTGCTCGATGACTTGTACCGAATAATACTGTTGCAATACCTGTAAAATTTCAGCCTCACTTACCACATCTTTATTTGACCAAAGTGCATCACCATCAAGCGGCATAAACTCGATAAAACGCAAAGGAATATGATGAGCAATTGACCATTTCACCATAGGTAAAATTTGATCATCATTTCTATCTTTCATTAACACGCAGTTAATTTTAAAAGGTAATCCTACTTCTTTTGCAGCTTGTATCCCCTCTAAAACAGGCTCCAATTTTTTCTTGGTCAACTCTTTAAACTGAACAGGATCCAAACTATCTAAACTAATATTTAAATCATCTAATCCAGCATCTTTTAGCTGCTTGGCATGTTTAGCAAGGTAATGACCATTGGTAGTCATCGATATACGTTTTAAACCTAAACTTTTTAAAGATTGTAGATCTCGAATGAAATGAACAATACCTTGACGCATTAATGGTTCACCACCCGTAATGCGAATACTTTCGATACCTTGCTGCACCATAAAATGACAAAATTGAAAGAGCGCTTCAAAACTAAGCAAATCTTGTTTATTTAACCATTCTGGATGCTCAGGCATGCAATATACACACTTAAAATTACAGCGATCAGTTACAGAAATTCGTAACTTACGCTTGATACGCCCATATTGATCTTGCAGAAGGCTTGGCGCAGTTTCAGAGTGATATTGTTTCATCATTTGCACTCATATCGAGAACAGTTCAAATATTGCGAGCACCGATTATGAACAATCAAATACAAAAAATTGCGCCTAAATAGTGCTTTGCTTTTTATGCAAAATTTGTTCCAGCTCTACTTATCTTCCATAATATTTAACTTTTTATAGGTTTTTCACCGCACCGTCTCAAGAATAATTTAAAAATAAATCTCGAGTTAGCACGGTAAAATCTATGTTTTACTTGATTCTATTTCTAACACTTTTCTAAACGGATGGGTACATATTTATGGTATGGCGTTTTCGACAATGGATCACAATGTTCAGCAGAAATAAGTAAGTTTAATTGTGGCCCAATCGGTTCTCCATTTTGAAATCGCATACCATAGCCATGTGGAAGTGATACAACACCTCTTCTCATCCCATCATCCAACTCAATAGCTACCTGAATTTCTCCATGCGCTGAGATACATTTAAGCTGCCCTCCTGCATCTACATTTAAGTGTCTTGCATCTTCAGGATGAATACGCAGTGCACCTTCTGCATCTACTTTTCGCCAAGCAGGGTCACGGTAAATTTGGTTGGCATTGTAACTACGGCGTTCACCTGACAAAAGGATGAAAGGAAACTCTTCAACATTAACGTTATGGCTTTTCAATCTTGCGAGTTCACTTAACATCTCGGGAATTACAAGACGTATTTTCTTATCTTTATAAGCTACCAGTTTCCAGACTTCGTCATATTCATGTTGCGATAAAACCATACCTGAACGTTGCTTTAATATCTGCTCAAATAGTTTGACACCTTGTGTTAACGGATTACCTTTATAACCTGCACGGCGTACTGCTTTGGTATGTAATACAGCATATTGAATAGATAGCGGCAATAAAAAAGCAACTGAATCTGCAGAATTGCCAAGTCGTTTGCCAAGAGTGCGATAAATGATAGAGGCAGCAAAAGGGATATATTTTTTATGGCGTGCCAAGGTAAGTCCTAGCGCCGACAAGTAGGGTAAGTAGGCGGTTTTTTTCGAGTCGACCGCAGCTATTTTTTCTAGAATTGGAAAATTCTTCGGAATAGCATTCATAGCTTCCAGTAATCGAGTATAAATTTCGGCTTCCGGTAAAGTGTTTGCTTGAGCAGCCAATACGGGATGACGCAGGTGAAAACCATTCTTAGGAAATTCCAAGTTAAAACCAGTAAATTCCCATTTTTCAAACTGAGTATGAGCAGGCAAAATATAGTCGGCGAGTCTCGCGGTTTCCGTCATGGCAACATCAACTACCACCAACAAATCTAATGCTTTAAAGGCTTCCTCAAAAGCTGGTGTGTCAGGGTAAGTTAATAGTGGATTACAACTATCTACAAACACAGCACGAATTCGCTTTTCCCCTGCTTTTAGGATTTCATCGGGTAAAATATTAGGCGGGAAAAACCCGGAAATCGGGAACATTTTATGATAAACACTACGTCGATATTTTGGTTTTCTTTCATCCGTATCGGTCAAAATTGGAATAAACATGGTATGCAAATTATTGGTACCCTGTTTTCCAAAGTTCCCTGTCAGTAAGTATAAAAGCTTTTCCAAATAACCATTTAATGTTGTATTCAAAGTATGTTGAATACCTAAATCGATACGTACACAGCCTCTTTTTGCCTTTGAAAAATCTCGAACAACCTGATAAATCAAATCGACAGGTACATCAGCTTTAGCAATATAGTCTTCAATCGGGACATGGTTAAATGCAGCTTTTACTTCTTCAAACCCATGTGTATGCTGCTCAATAAACGCTGCATCATAAAGCTTTTCTTTAATAATGATTGCAATCATGGCCGACATTAAAAAAGCATCTGTTCCTGGTTTTAGCTGCACGTGAATGTCTGCTTGTTTTGCCGTTTCAGTAACACGCGGGTCGAACACCACCATGGTTCGATTCGGATCTTTCTTAATATGTTTTAGCGTGTCTCGTGCGTTGGGAATACCATGTGCCTGAAACGGGTTCGTTCCAATAAAAAGTACGTAATCTGCATGTTCAACATCTTCTGTAGTATGGCAAGCCTGACTACCGAACAGGCGGCCATTGAGCCAGAAATCACCTGTTTTTTCTTGGGCAAGTGAGTTATATGCATAATAACTTTTCATAGCCAATAAAAGTTGTCGGCCATAAGCTGCACCGAGGTGGTTACCCTGTCCACCGCCCCCAACCGAAGCAAAAGCAGTGCCGCCAAATTTATCTCTAATCTGAACCAATTGATTGGCAATTTCTTGTATCGCCACATCCCAACTAATTTCTTGAAACGAGCCATCTGGTTGGCGTTTTAAAGGTGCGGTCAAACGGTCTGCATGTTTCTGATAATGCTGTAATCTTGCGGCTTTTTGGCAAATGTAACCTTGAGAAAATGGATGCTCAGGATTACCTTTAATTTTGACAAATTGGTTATCTTTAATTTCTACGCTCAAACCGCAGTTTCTTGAACATAAAATACATGCGGTCACATCTGTTTTACTTTGCTGAGCTGCAGCTGCGTCCATCATTTTTCTGGCTCCGTTTATTTTTATACATCTGGCTAGAATGAAAACAACAAGTTCCAAAATAGAACTTAAATTCTAAACAGTCAATAACTCAAAATTTAAAAAATGATTTCAGATTATCAATGTAATTTTTAAATCGATATGATTGAAGTTCTAATTTATCGAAAAAATCTCTTTAAATGCTTTAATTTGTTTGTATTGTTGAAGTTCATCTAAAGAATTAATGCTATGGAAAAATAAGTTCTGCTTTTGAAAAATGGCTACTTGTGCATGTAAAAGTTTAAAGCAATTTTTTAAACTCAATTGTTGCTTATCAATTTGCTGCTCTAAAACCTCTAGACTTTCACGTTTTAACAAACAAAATGGGTATAAAGCATCTCCGTTAATTGAAACGTAAGCTGCCTGAGCCTGTTTATTTTTGCGAAGTGCACTGTGTAATTTCGCAACGACTTGCGTGGGTATGTAGGTCACATCACAAGGAATAAACAAAACATAATCTGCCTTTACATGTGACCATGCACTTTTCATCCCCATAAGCGGGCCGAAAAAACCGGAAGCATCATCTTGAAAACATTTAATATCAGGCACAATACTTTGATAGATTGAATAGTCTCGATGACTATTCACCCAAATTTCAGATACTGAAGATTTTAGCTTTTGATGAATCTTAAGAAGTTGCGTATCGCCATCGAATTGCTGCAACAGCTTATTTAAACCATTCATACGGCGGGCTTGTCCACCCGCCAGAATGACCAGATCAGTTATGGGATATCCCTTATTCACACTTCTACCTCTTGCTGGCAAGCTTTAATTAAGCCACGGATTTCAGGTAAACATGATCCACAATTGCCACCAGCTTTTAAACAAGCAGTGACCTGTTTTTCATGGGTAATGTTTTGTGTTTTTATTGCTTCGATAATTTTATTCTTACCTACTTTAAAACAACTACACACCAAAGGCCCATCATTATTGGTAGCCGACATTGGCATACCTGCTAGTAAAGCTTTACGGTGCAAGGCGCTCAAACGTTCTCGTTTAAACAGACTTGCTACCCAGTCACGGTCTGGCAATAAATCTGGCGGTGCAATATATAGACTTGCAATTACAATGCCATCTTTCAAAATAATACTATGGCTCAGTTGTGAAGAAATATCTTCTATGCTTAACCATTCAAAGGTTTCATCAGCAAATGGCAAAAAGCTTTTCAGATTCTTTTGAGTATCATGAAAAGTTTGGCGGTCTGCAAGTTCATAGCGATTGGTTTTCACCATTTTGACTTTAGTCCACCATGCACAGTGATGTAGCGATTCTTGAATGTGCGAATCGTATCCTTCACGAATATAGAGCACGCCTTGCCAAGTGGTATAGAACGGCTGAATGGTTACAGGCGTATGTTTGAACTCGGGCTCACCTGAAATTGCATCAACTTCTGGATTCACGACTTTACCAATACGCGCGTCGGATGCGACCTGTTCAGTCCAGTGAATCGGTGCAAAAATTTGCCCACGACGGACACCTGATGAGAATGTCACGCGCAGTACACAACTGCCCCATTTCGAACGAACTTCTACCAAGCCTTGATCACGCACACCAAACTTCAATGCATCACTTGGATGAATCTCACAGAATGGTTCAGCACGATGACTAGTTAAATTTGGCGACAAACCAGTACGGGTCATGGTATGCCATTGATCACGAATACGCCCCGTGTTCAAAATGAGCGGATAATCTTCTGAAATTGCATGTACCGGATTAGTTGCAACAGTCGGAATTAGTTTTGCCTTGGTGTTTTTGTGACTAAACTGGCCCTTGCCAAACAGTTGTTGAACAGCTTTAGCGTCTTGGTTTTTATCCCATACTGGCCATTGCACTGGTTGTAGAGCGTCGTACTCAGCAGTACTTAGGCTCATTAAACCTTTTAAGTTGAAATAACGGAACGTATCAGTTTGCTCACGTGCTTCAATGTCCGCATTATCTTGTGCTGACAAAGCAGCATGTTCATTAAAAATATCAACAGCACTATTAAAGTCAAAACCTTTAAAGCCTAATCTTTTCGCAACTTGACTCACTGACCACCAATCCGCTTTGGCTTCACCCGGCGCAGATAAAAAAGCACGTTGACGTGAAATACGACGCTCGGAGTTGGTTACTGTACCGCCCTTTTCACCCCAACCTAAAGCTGGAAGCAAAATATCGGCGTAAGCCGTAGTATCGGTATCCGCACAGATATCTGACACCACAACCAATTCGCATTTCTCTAAAGCACGTTTCACCTGATCGGCATCTGGTAAACTTACCACCGGATTGGTTGCCATAATCCAGATGGCTTTAATTTTTCCAGCTTCAACAGCACGGAACAAATCAACAGCTTTTAAGCCAGCTTGAGTTGCAATAAATGGGCTGTCCCAAAAGGTTTGCACTACTTTTTGGTGCAAGGGATTATCTAAATCCATATGGGCAGCCAACATATTAGCTAAGCCACCCACTTCTCGACCGCCCATAGCATTGGGCTGGCCTGTCATTGAAAATGGTGCAGCACCGAGCTTTCCAATTTTACCTGTTAGTAAGTGGCAATTAATAATGCTGTTGGCCTTATTCACACCCTGACTTGATTGATTCACACCCATTGAAAATAGCGTGATTACCTTTTCAGTCTGCGCAAATTTCTTAAAGAACTGTTGCATCTTATCGAGTGCAATTCCTGTACGCTTTACCACATATTCCACATTAGCTTCTGGCTCGCTGCTTGCCAAAACCTCTTGCAAACCTTCAGTATAGGCATCTACAAAAGCCTGATCGGCATGACCATTTTGATATAAATATTGGAATAGTCCGTTAAACAATGCGACATCTTGGCCCGGTAAAATCGGTAAATGTAAATCCGCTTGCTCACAAGTACTGGTAAAACGTGGGTCAATCACCACAACAAACATATCTGGATTGTGGCTTTTAGCCTGCATAATCCGCTGATACAGCACAGGATGGCACCATGCGGTATTGGAACCAACCAAAACCACCATATCTGCATGTTCAAAATCTTCATAACTTGCTGGCACAAGGTCTTCACCAAAGCTACGTTTATGACCTGCCACCGCAGATGACATACAAAGCCGTGAGTTGGTATCGATATTTGCAGTGCCCAAATAGCCTTTTACAAACTTGTTCACCACATAATAGTCTTCAGTCAAAAGCTGACCTGAAACATAAAATGCAATGCTGTCACGACCATATTGATCGATACAAGACTGGAATTTATCGGCAATTTTATTGATTGCTGCATCCCATGTCGTTACAGTCCGATGTGGCTTACGACCAAACATCGGTTGAAGTAAACGTGTTTCTAACCCCAAAGTATCCGCAAGTCGGCTACCTTTAATGCATAAGCGCCCAAAGTTGGAAGGATGCTCAGCATCCCCCTCAACTTGCACCACAGGTCCTTGAGGTTTTTGTTGAACGTTTACACTAACACCACAACCTACACCGCAATATGGACATGTTGTTTTAGTTGTTTTTGCAACATGGTCGGAGCTATCGATTTCAACGCTTGGAATACTATTCATAACTGCTCCTTTCCCTATTTAGCCTGCATTTTTTAATGCAAAATCTCGACCAAATAGCAGCTTATTTCTAAATGAAGAAACAGGAGTTTGATCTGCAATTAACTCTGCATACCACATGCCATCTTCAGTATCACCGAACAGTACTGCACCGATTACCCGATCGTTTTGAATGATAATGCGTTTATAAATCTGGCGTTTTTCATCATTCAGAATAATGTCTTCATAATCATCTTTCGGTTCAAAATTGCCCGCAGAGAATACATCGACTCCACTCACCTTTAACTGAGTCGGTACGGTTGGTGCTTTAAAAGTTAAGCTGCCGTGCTCTGCTAAATGGGTCGCGCAAATAAAAGCTTGGCCCCACAGTGGTTCAACCAAACCGAAAGTTTGACCACGGTGTTCGATACACTCACCCACGGCATAAATACTTGGGTCAAATGTTTGCATGGTGTCATTCACCAATACACCACGGTTACAACGTAATCCTGCACTTTGCGCCAAAGCAATATTCGGACGGATACCTACAGCAAACACCACAAGGTCCGCATCTAACACTGTGCCATCTTTCAAACGGATTTGTTTGACATGACCGTTTTCATCACCAATTAACGCTTCTGTATTGGCTTCGGTAATGATTTGAATGCCTTTTTGCTCAATGCTATGACGAAGTAATTGACTCGCACGCCCATCAAGTTGACGTTCCATAATACGGTCCATCAAATGTAGAACTGTGACATTCATACCACGTTGCTTTAAACCATAGGCAGCTTCTAAACCCAGCAAACCGCCACCAATCACGACTGCATTAGTTTTTGAACCACAGTATTCAATCATGGTGTTAACGTCATAAATATCGCGGAAAGTTAACACCCCTTTTAGGTCAACACCTTGAACTGGTGGAATAAATGGTGCCGAGCCTGTTGCCAGAATCAAACGGTCATAATCAACTGTCTGGCCTTTTTCGGTGTAAACCACTTTACGCGGACGATCAATTTTTACGGCTTTATCACCAGCAATAAATTTAATGCCTTTATCGTCGTACCACTTCAGTGGATGCAACATAATGTCTTCAATGGTTTTTTCACCCGATAAAACCGGAGACAACATAATACGGTTATAGTTACCCCATGGTTCTTCACCAATCACCGTAACTTCATAACGGTCTGGTGCCATATCAAGTAAATCTTCCAGACAACGCATCCCTGCCAAACCATTTCCGATCAGCACCAGTCTAAGTTTGTCTTGTGATACACCTGTATTAGTAATATAAGTTTTTTGCGGCACCGCGTTGACCCAAACACGGCCATCAACAATTTTGCTCGGATAAACCGCTAATTTTTGGTCTTTATCTTCTAAACAACGGCCTGTAGCTAAACTGAAATGTTGTTTATAAATTGGTGATGCAACTACGCGTTCGCCTTGTAAATCACCAATAATCCCGCGACTCATCACATTCGCTTGGCTAAACGGATCTTTATTGCTCAGTACATAAACACGTTTTTCATGCCCCACACGGAAGATTGCTACAGTTTGGCCGCCCACTAGCGCTCCTGCACCCGTGTTTGGGGTTAAATCATCGAGGGCACAAACGTCAATCCATTGATCATCAGGAAGCATATTTTTGTCTTGTACAATATTCATATAAGTTCTCCTTTATGCTTCAACCATTGGAATGCGGTCTTCTGAACGTTCAGCTTCAGTTAATGGGCGGATTTGACCACGTTCAGTTGTAAATTGAATGTGCGGATCAGCTTGTTCATTTGCTCCTGCATTGATATAAGTCTGGAAGCGTTTACGAACTTCTGGGTTTTCGACAGCTGTACGCCATTCGTCTTGATATGTACCAATAATGTGTTCCATACGGCGCTCAAGCTCGGCAGCTAAACCAAGAGAGTCATCAACGATCACAGATTTAAGGTAGTCTAGACCGCCTTCCATGTTGTCACGCCATACACTGGTACGTTGTAAACGGTCTGCAGTTTGAATGTAGAACATAAAGAAACGGTCGATATAACGAATAAGTGTTTCTTTATCGAGGTCAGATGCGAGTAATTCTGCATGACGCGGTTTCATACCACCGTTACCACATACATAAAGGTTCCAACCCTTTTCAGTGGCAATCACGCCTACATCTTTACCTTGCGCTTCCGCACACTCACGTGTACAGCCAGACACTGCCATTTTCAATTTATGTGGTGAACGCAAACCTTTGTAGCGGTTTTCAAGTTCAATCGCCAAACCAACCGAGTTATCTACCCCGTAACGGCACCAAGTGCTACCTACACAAGATTTCACTGTACGCAACGACTTACCATAGGCATGACCAGACTCAAAGCCCGCAGCATTTAACTCTTCCCAAATAAATGGAAGTTCATGAACTTGCGCGCCAAACATATCAACACGTTGACCACCAGTAATTTTGGTGTATAAGTTATATTTCTTCGCAATTTGGCCAATCGCAATTAAGCCATCCGGAGTGACTTCCCCGCCTGCCATACGCGGTACAATTGAGTAAGAGCCATCTTTTTGAATGTTACCTAGGTAGTAGTCGTTACTGTCTTGCAGACCTGCATGACTTGGCTTAAGTACGAAATCATTCCAGCAAGATGCCAAAATATTTGCTGCTGCCGGTTTACAAATATCACAACCTAAACCATGACCATGTTGATGAATTAAATCATCAAATGTCTTGATTTCATTGACACGAACCAAGTGATACAACTCTTGACGCGAGTACGGAAAGTGTTCGCAAATGTGATTGTTAACAGTCACACCTTGACGTTGTAACTCTGACTTCAATACTTGAGTCACTAATGGTGCACAACCACCACATGCTGTTGCTGCTTTGGTGCATTTCTTTAATGCACCTAAAGAGGTCGAACCATCGCTAATTGCTTGGCAGATGTCTGCTTTTGATACGTTGTTACATGAACAAATAGTCGCGCTGTCTGGCAGCAAATCGACTCCGCTACCACCAGATTTTGCTGCTGATTGCTCAAAACCCGGCATGATTAAACTTTCAGGCACTTTCGGTAAAGCCAGACCATTCAACATCATTTGTAAAAGGTCGTTGTATTCTTTGGCATCACCCACTAAAACCGCGCCAAGCAATTTGGTTTTGTCGGCATTTACAACAATCTTTTTATAAACCAGCGCATGTTCATCTGCATAGAAATAGCTTAATGCACCTGGGGTCATAGCATGTGCATCACCAACAGAAGCAACATCAACGCCCATCAACTTCAACTTGGTGCTCATGTCTGCGCCAGCGAAGCAGTGGCACTCTTCATCTAAAATGTGTTTTGCTGCAATACGCGCCATGTCATAGCCCGGTGCAACCAAGCCATAAATTTTATTTTGCCAAAGCGCACATTCACCAATGGCATAAATGTTTTGATCCGATGTTTGGCAATAATCATTAATTACAATACCGCCACGCTCACCAATCGCAAGTCCGCTATTACGCGCTAATTCATCCCGTGGGCGGATCCCCGCAGAGAATAAGATCACATCAGTTTCGAGTTCACTACCGTCGGCAAACTTCATCACATGAGTGGTATTTACCCCAGACTCAATAGACTGAGTCGCTTTTTGTGTATGGACTTTTACACCTAAATCTTCAATTTTACGGCGTAAAACCTTGCCCCCTAAGTCATCAATTTGAACTGCCATTAAACGTGGTGCAAACTCAACAACGTGTGTTTCTAAATCTAAATCACGTAATGCTTTGGCTGCCTCAAGTCCAAGTAACCCCCCGCCAATTACTACGCCTGTTTTAGCCTTTAAACTTGCTGCACGAATGGCATCTAGGTCTTCAATGGTACGGTAAACAAAGCAGTTCTCGCGGTCATTACCCGGAATTGGCGGAACAAATGCATATGAACCAGTCGCCAGCACCAACTTGTCATAGCTAATCACATCACCATGATTGGTTGTTACGGTTTGTGCAGTCGTATCAATCGCCACTGCTTTAGTATTTAAACGCAGGTCAATGCCATACGCATCAGCAAAATCAAAACGTGCTAAAGATAAATCTTTTGCCGATTTCCCTGAGAAGTATTCAGTCAAATGTACGCGGTCATATGCGATACGAGGTTCTTCTGCAAGAATCGTGATTTCCAATTCATCATCTGCTTTTTCTAAAATGGCTTCGATGAATTTGTGGCCCACCATACCATGACCAATCATTACCAATTTCATAGTGTTTCTCCTCAAATCACGTTGCTTTTAAGCTGCGTTCTTGCGTTCTCAAATAGACATTGTTGTTTTGCCTTGTGCTCTACCGAGAAACGTATCAACATCACAAAGCGTATAGCTGCTTGGAACCCATTTTTTCCACTCGTTGACGACACCCTATGCATAGCAAAGTCATAAAAACAAATAAAAAAAGCGAGCCCCCTCATACGGAAGGCTCGCATCGCTGAAACTGAAAAATTAGTTAATTCAGATGTAACTTTTTTATGCAATAAAAATAAAGACATAACCTTCACTCCGACTGAACGTAAATTTTCTGTGTGTACAGTTGCACTCACAAATTCGATCAGAACGGACATCGTTGGCCGTCTTTAAAACTTATGGTCGTCTTCGACCTGTAATTAACTAAGCATTTTGCATGCCAATTCTTTTTAAAATTAATATTAATAATTTTTTATTTTTATTTTCAAATACTTAATACAAAACCCATTTTTATCCAAAAAGAATATTTAATTTTCCCTGCACTATTGCTGCTCGTCTATATGGTTTAAACAAAAATAAGTCTTGCCACAAAATGAATCGCTTTTTTGCACCAATATTGATCAAAACAATGCATTAGCATAGTAAAGGACCACTCATGCCTGATTTTTTGTTTAATTTTGGATGGCACTAATCTTGCTTAAAAATTGATAACAAAAAACGCGTCGAATTGGCGCATTTTCTTAGCCTGATTTTCTGAACTTATGCCAAAACTCAAAATAGCTCTTATCGATGATGATCATGCGCGGGCCGACTATATAAAAAATAGTCTGCTTGAAAATGACTTTGAAGTGGTTGCCTGCCTTACTTTGGACCACTTAAATATTTTTCGTCTTGAAGATTTACAAGCCGATGTCATCTTGCTCGATATGGATCATCCCCATCGTGACATTATTGAAAGTTGTGTGAGTAGCTATGACCTACCAACTGTTCTATTCACTAAAAATTCAGATAAAGACACCATCAAACAAGCTATAGATGCAGGCGTAACGGCTTATATTGTAGATGGCATAGACCCCGCCCGCTTACATACCATTTTAGAGATTTCAATTGAGCAATATAAAAAACATAAAAAGCTCGAAGGTGACTTAAAAGAAGCTCAAACCAAACTGGCAGACCGTAAAGATGTTGAAAAGGCCAAAGTGCTACTCATGCAACTGCATGGTTTACCTGAAGACACAGCTTTTCAATTACTCAGAAAAAATGCCATGAGTCACCGTATAACGATTGGAGAAATGGCACGGCGTTTACTTGACGCTCAAAAATTACTAAATGATCAACTAAAGGATGAATAAATGAGCAAATTAGAAAAGACTCAATTGCAACTCGGCTATATTCCTTTACTTGATTGCATCGCTTTACTTTGGGCAAAGCAGCAAGGTTTCTTCGAAGAAGTCGATTTAGAAGTTACTTTAGTCAAAGAAGCATCATGGGCAAGTCTACGCGACCGTTTAGCTTTTGGTTTATTAGATGCTGCACATTGTTTATCTGCGATGCTCCCTGCAGCAGCAATGGGTGCAGACCAAATTGGTATTGCACTGCAAACCCCGCTCGTTTTAAGTAAAAACCGTGCTTTTATCAGCTTAAGCCAAAAATTAATTCATCAATTGGCTATTAAAGAAAACGATAATGCACAAACTACCGCCCAAAAAGTGACGAGCTACATTAAAGAAGATAATGCTTTGTCATTAGCCCATGTATTTAAACATTCAATCCATCATTATTGTTTAAGAGAATGGCTTGCTTTGGCAGACTCTAGAATAGCTCAAACGCTCAAACTCAAAGCACTTCCGCCACCGTATATGGTCGAAGCTTTAGATAACCATGTGATTGATGGTTTTTGTGTGGGAGAGCCTTGGAATACTCAAGGAGAACTTTTAGGCTTAAGTAAAATCGTCTGCTCAAGTCAAGACATTATTCCCAATGTGGCAGATAAAGTTCTCGTAGTAACTCAAGAATGGGCTGAACAACATCCTCAAACCTTAGTTGCCCTTACAACGGCAATTATGAAAGCTCAAAAAGAATTGAGTAATTTAAAAGATTTTGCACCTGTCTTAAAGTTATTGGTCGAGTTCGGGATTGTCCGATTTCACTGTTCTGAAGAAGTGCATGTCGATAAATATTATATGATTCAAAATATTGTAAAGCACTTGGTTAAAGAAAATGCGGCTCCCCAACCTGAAGATTTCCATTGGTTATTTCAGCAAATGCAAAAATGGGAAAAACTCCAATTAGCCCCTGATCAAATCATAGAACTGAGTGCACAATGCATTAATCTCGATTGCTACAATCAAGCCAAACTCTAAAAAATACTTAAGCACATTATAAAAAAAAGCTGTCTTTATTAAAAAAGACAGCTTGAAAGACCCATAAGACAAATGCGTTATACGCATTACTACATTTAAAAGACTCAACTCATCCATTAAATATAGCTCTTATGTTTCCGATCATAACCAATTAAAACTTATCATTTTCAGACATTTCCATATCAATAACTGACATTTCATAGATTTTATCTCCTATCTATAATTTCGACGAACAACTGAAACTCCCCTAGATATCAGCCCGTAATTTTGTTAACTTGATTATGTTACAAATTCAAAATACAGATTTCAGTTAATGAGTAAGGGAATGAAATCATGAAAGATATCTCACACCGTGAAGTTTATGCACTGGTTGATATTAATAATTGCTATGTCAGCTGTGAGCGTCTTTTCAACCCTAAACTCAATGATAAACCTGTAGTTGTTTTATCTAATAACGATGGATGTGTGGTCTCACGTAGTGAAGAGGCAAAACTTTTAGGAATAAAAATGGGAGTACCTTGGTTCCAAATTGAAAAAGATGCTTTACAAGCAGGCGTTCAAGTCTATTCAAGCAACTACACTTTATATGCCGAGATGTCCCGCCGTTTTTTTGCTGTTCTCGGTGAGTTTTTCTCTCCAGATGATTTAGAAGCCTACTCTATAGATGAATGCTTTATTCATCTCACCCCTTACCTCCAATCTATCGATATCTCTGACTACTGCAACAAAGTGAGAAGCACTCTCCTAAAATGGTTAGGCTTACCTTGTTGCATTGGAATTGGATATTCAAAGACACAAGCAAAACTTGCCAATCACTATGCTAAGAAAATTAAAAGTTTTAAAGGAGTATGTAATTTCATCACCTTAGATCCATTAATTATGGAAGACCTCATGCAACAGACATCAGTCAAAGAGGTATGGGGAATCGGCTATCAATTAGTCAAACAGCTACAAAGTTATGAGGTGTACACATGCCTAGACTTAACTTTTGCCAATGAACATCATATGGCAAAGGCATTTTCTGTGGTCATGGCACGCACTATTCGTGAGCTAAAAGGCCAATCCTGTATTCAACTTGATGATCCAGCTATTCCAACGAAACGGATTTTAGCATCACGAAGTTTTGCTCAAGCTTTATCCAGTATTGAGATTATTAAACAAGCACTTATCTTTCACCTTAATCGGGCACATCGCCGTTTAATGAAACAAGAACAACTTTGTGCCTGTGTTCAAGTTATGCTTTATGAAAAAACCGACAAACCACCCTATAAAAAAGCCACATCTCAGGCAATTGGTCTTCATTATGCAACAGATGATTTATGCATACTTACTAAAGCAGCTATGCAGCAAATTGATGTTTTATATAAAGAAAATAAAAGTTACATAAAAATTGGAGTATTATTTTGTGCTCTACACGCACGTCAGCAACATATTGATGATTTATGGCAGCCTCTGGAACTTATTCATCAAAGACAACAATTGATGGAAACTTTAGGTACAGTCCGTAAGCGCTTTGGTAGCCACTATTTACAAGTTGGATATCACTCACGTAATCCATCTTGGCAAATGAAACAATGTCATCGCTCAAAAAATTACCTAACACGCTGGAATGAAATGTTAACGATTGAAGATGCTTATACCCCCGTTACACAAAATACATGAACTGTTTTTGTCAATTCGGTTTAAAATAAGCTCCGTTAAATTACTAGAAATTTTGTCATTTTTTAACATTGCTAATTCGTCGCAAAATTTACAATATATAAGCCGAATTTGGTGTACCCTTTCTGCGACAATTAAAAGAAATTATAAAAAACTTGTAGAAACATATGCCATAATAAGCAAACTTTGCAGACATCTTGCAAAGATTATTTGCAACTTTAGAGCTGGAGCAATCTGAATGAGTTCGACCATTTTGGTAATTCATGGACCGAATTTGAATTTGCTGGGAAAACGCGAACCAGAAGTATATGGTCATCTTACCCTAGACAATATCAACCAACAACTTATTGCTCAAGCTGAACAAGCCTCAATTACACTAGATACTTTTCAAAGCAACTGGGAAGGTGCCATTGTTGACCGTATTCATCAGGCACAAACAGAAGGCGTAAAACTGATTATTATTAACCCTGCTGCCCTCACTCACACTTCAGTTGCTTTACGCGATGCCTTACTTGGCGTTGCCATTCCCTTTATTGAAGTACATTTATCAAATGTTCACGCACGTGAAGCTTTCAGACATCACTCTTATTTATCAGACAAAGCAATTGGCGTGATTTGTGGTCTAGGCGCAAAAGGTTATAGCTTTGCACTCGATTACGCTATTGAAAAAATTCAACCATCTAACCCAAACTAGTTCAGGAATAGTCGCCCATGGATATCCGCAAAATTAAGAAACTCATCGATTTAATGATTGAGTCTGACTTGCAAGCGATTGAAGTTAAAGAAGGTGATCAATCGATCGCTTTAACTCGTCGCAATCCTGTCGTTGCTGCGGCTGGTGTAGCACTTCCGGCAGCTCCTGTTGCTGAAGCACCTGTTGCAAAAACACCACGTGGAGCAGTTGAAACTTCTCCTATGGTTGGTGTGTTCTATGCTGCTCCAAGCCCAGGCGAAGCACCATTTGTTAAAGTAGGTCAAACAGTATCTGCTGGTGAGACTTTGGGTATTATTGAAGCAATGAAAATCATGAACCCGATTGAAGCAACTCAAAGCGGTGTGATTGAAGAAATTTTAGTGAAAAATGGTGAAGTGATCCAATTCGGTCAACCTTTATTCCGTTATCGCGCGTAATACCCCGGGGACATCTATGTTGCAAAAAGTTTTAATTGCAAACCGTGGTGAAATCGCTTTACGAATTACCCGGGCTTGCAAAACATTAGGAATCAAAACTGTTGGTATCTATTCAGATGCCGATAAAGATTTGATGCATTTACGTTTCGTTGATGAAGCAGTATGTATTGGTCCGGGTGCAAGTAGTGACAGCTATTTAAACATCCCGGCAATTATTACTGCTGCAGAAATTACTGGTGCTGATGCAATTCACCCAGGCTATGGCTTCCTTTCGGAAAATGCCGAGTTTGCTGAAATTGTAGAAAGCTCAGGCTTCACATTTATTGGCCCTCGCCCAGAACATATTCGTTTAATGGGTAACAAGGTTTCTGCAATTGTTGCAATGAAAAAAGCTGGTGTACCTACAGTACCTGGTTGTGACCATGCAGTAACCATCCACAACGCTTTAGCTGAAGCTAAAGAAATCGGCTTCCCGCTTATTGTTAAAGCGGCAGCTGGTGGTGGTGGTCGTGGTATGCGTATTGTTGAACGCGTAGATACATTACTTGAGTCAGTTCAAGCAGCTCAACGTGATGCAGAAATGTGGTTCGGCGATGATACCGTATACATGGAACGCTTCTTACAAAAACCTCGCCATGTCGAAGTTCAAGTTTTGGGTGATGGTAATGGCCACGCGATTCATTTATATGACCGTGACTGTTCATTACAACGTCGTCACCAAAAAGTGTTAGAAGAAGCTCCTGCGCCAAATCTACCGGAACAAGCACGTGCTGATATTTTACAAGCCTGTGTACACGCATGTCAGTTAATGCAATATCGTGGTGCTGGTACGTTTGAATTCTTATTTGAAGATGGTGAATTCTTCTTCATTGAAATGAATACTCGTGTTCAGGTTGAGCACCCTGTAACTGAAATGGTGACTGGTGTTGACATTATTGAGCAGCAATTACGTATTGCAGCTGGTTTAGGCCTAGAGCTTCAACAAGAAGATATTGAAGTTCGTGGTCATGCCATTGAATGTCGTATCAATGCCGAAGATCCAACAACATTCTTACCTTCACCAGGTAAAATTGAAAGTTTCTATGCACCAGGCGGTGCGGGTATTCGTTTAGATTCTCATATCTATCCTGGATATAGCATTCCGCCATATTACGATTCAATGATTGCAAAATTGATTGCTCATGGTAAAGATCGTGAAACTTCACTTGCCCGCATGCGTCAAGCGTTAGATGAAATGATTCTTACAGGAATTAAAACCAATATTCCTTTACATAAAGATCTTATTTTGCAGGATAAAAACTTCTGTTCTCAAGCAATGGACATCCATTACCTTGAAAAACACTTGTTAAAGCAAGTGGAAGAAGAAAAGAAAGCTGAAACTGCATAATATGCTTCATATAAAAAAGCCTCTTAAATAAGAGGCTTTTTTATAATTTGTTTATGGCAACATTCGGCGTAAAGTTGCGAAACATTGCTCACCCTTAGCCGTTGAGCAGAAATTAATAGTATGGTCATTTTTCCATTGCACGAAATATTGAGAAATATCACCTGTCTGATCTTGCTTCTGACCAGAACAATCTACTTTATTATTATCAAACTTAATTTGCATTACTAAAGCCGATAGCTGCTCTTTAGGGTCATCAGATGGCTGATATTCATAAATACCGTATGACCACTCTTCACCACTTTTAATCACCACATCGTTACTACTGCGGAAATTATAATACTCTACACATTTTTTATTATTTGGAATCTCCATTCCCCATAATCCCATAATTTCAGGACGCGTAACAATACGTATAGCATTAGGATTACTTGCAGTGCGAACAGGTTGTGCTGTTGGCTGTTGAGTCGCTGTCTCAGCCATAGCAAAACCAGAACAAGCCAATAATAATCCCATAATATAAATATTTTTCATAGATTTATTAATCATTAAACGCATGAGTTTAAGTTAGCACATTTTTTTAGAAAAACATTGTTTCATAACCATATAAAAACAATATTTTTCAACCGTAACGAACCGATACTTCTCATCAAACAATTTCTATCTTTAACTCGGTATTCCTAACAATTTTTATCACTATTTAATCTAAGAAACTGACTTTTCAATTTGTTTAGGTAACCAATAGACAAAGCACAAACCAAATAGAACCACTAAAGCAGCGATCATAAAAATATGCTCACCCGTAAGAATTTTCCAGTAATGACCAGCCAAAATACTTCCGAACGCCACTCCAAGTCCCCACATGGTGCTATAAAAAGCCTGACCTCGACCTTGCTGCCCTATTGAAAAGTTTTGAAAGATAAGCCGCATTGCGATGAGATGAAATAAGCCAAAACTAAAGGCGTGTAGGCACTGTGCAAATAGCTGACCTATGAAATAGTGAGAGAAAATAGCAACTAATAACCAGCGTATACTTGTCAAAATCAAACATACTGCTACAAGGCTACGCCAAGAAAAATATTTAAAAAACGTAGTTGCATATGCAAACATCACAATTTCAGAAACCACGCCCATAGCCCATAAAAAGCCAATTTCCGTTGTACTAAAATTTAACGATTTCAGAAAATTGCTATAGAAGCTATAAAAAGGTGCATGTGAAAAAAGAAGAATAAACTCAATTGTGAAAAAAGCAGCAACTTCAGGACGTTTCAGCACAGGCAATAAAGGTTCTAAATGCTTTTGTGAAGTTGGGGCCCCTTCTGGTTCACGTATTGTAAATGCCCAAATAAATGCTAAGGAGGCAATGATAAGCAATAATATAGGCAACATTGAAATCGGAATGATTTCTAAAATTGCCCCTATTGTAAATACACCGACAATAAACCCAACTGATCCCCATTTTCGAATCTTGCCATAAAGTTTCGCCCTTTGGTCTCCTAACCAAAATAAAGTTACTCCTTCAAATTGAGCTAAAATAGCATTTTGGAAAAAACTAAAAATAAGCATCAATAAAGCAACTGACTGAAAAGTATTAGGAATTATAAAAATAGCCAACCATATACATGCCTCCATCCATGTGGCAATCCGCACTAATAGCATTCTTTTACCGGATTTATCGGCGATCCAGCCCCAAACCAAAGGGGCAAAGAAGCGCGTCACAATAGCAATAGAAGATAAAATACCTATCTCTTGATAATTAAACCCCTGATCTTGGAGATATAAGTTCCAATACGGCATAAATGTGCCAACAATGGAATAATAAAAGAAGTAGAATCCGCCTAATCTGGTTTGGATTGTAAATGGTGGGAACAAGACGTGAACCTTTGTATTTTCAATAGGTTAAAAATTTTAGATAGCTGTATATGAATGTATTCATTTGCTCACACTTATAGGATGCATGTTTTTAAGCCCCATACATATCCACTTACTGACTTTCGTAATTCTATCATTTCCCACAGATGCAAATAATGTATTAAATGAAATACTTCAGGTTATTAGTTTATAGATGGGCTGGATTTAAAGTATTAAAAAAGCCTATTCATATATGAATAGGCTTTTAGTTTTTATCAATTATTCGTCTTACTATGAATACAAGTTATGCTAACTTCTTTGCTTCTAAATAGTGAATATCAGCAATTTGTGCATCCCAAAACTCATTCCATAAAGCACAATAATCCATACAAAGCGTTGTTAAGCTCTCATAGTCTTCTTTAGTTATTGCTTGCGCTAACGCAAACCAGAGATCATCTTCATGATCATCATCTGCTGCTTCTGAGGTTTCGTCAGTAGATACCCCATGAACATGGTAATAGCCGCCACCTTCAACATCCACGCCAATGGCTTTAGTCGCTTCACGAAGTGGTGGGCTAAAAAGAATCACTTCTTCTTCCGCCACTGCAAGTAAAGCAACTACTTTAATATAACTATCATAAGATGATTCTAGAAAATTTCTTACCTGATCTGCAATTTTTGAAGGTTGATACTCTCTACGGTCCTTCTCACTCAAACCATAATCATTTAATAAATCTTCATATAAAGGATAATGTGCATACTCTGGATTACCTAGATAATAATTGTCTGGGTCTGTTCCTGGTCTAAAACCAAATTCATCAAGTACATTTAAACTTAATAAAACACGTGGAAACATTTTAGCTCCAGAATGGAGTTTAGGCTCCAATTGTTTTGTCTGGAACTGGGCCATTAATAAGGCATCAGTAAAGATCTGAACAATCGCATGACGATATTCTAAATGAATTCTTGTTAAAGTGAATTTATCAAGCAATCCATTATTTAAAACTTCGATCGCCGGATGTTTACATACTGGTAATTCAGCAATTCTCGCTCTTAATTGTTTGAGAAATTTTAGATTTTCTTCCCACTGTTCTGTAGGAATACTATTCTTCATCCCCAGTAATGCCTTTTGTCTTGGATTATCGAAATCTTCAAATTTTTTTGACATAATCATTCTCAATAACAAATTAATTCTTATAGTTAGGTTATGAGTTCCCCATTATTTTAATCGTGCATTCATTTGCTACTAAATAAAATTGTATACTCATCCCTAAACAATTTGATATTAGGTTTATTATTACTACAAATCAATGGATAATTTAATGAATTTTTTTAATGAATCAAATAACAATTAATATCGAAAAATACTATTTTTTTAGGCTCTCACATGTTGTATTACATTAGCGTTTTCAATATGATTAAACTGACTTTTGCCAGAGCACTAGCCTTAAAAAAGAAACGGATTTCAAAAGATTTACTACGGGGAAATCGATGTCAAAAAGAGACACTATTATAAAAACAGCAACTGCCCTTTTTAATGAAAAAAGCTATAACTCTATTGGAGTGGACAGAATTATTGCTGAATCCAATGTTGCAAAGATGACATTCTACAAGTATTTTCCTTCAAAGGAAAAGCTAATAGAATCATGCCTTTACAAAAGGAATTCTGATATACAGTCTGCTATATTAGAAAGAATCAATATCAATGACCTACCTTTAGTTCAACTCAGAAGCTTATTTAATTGGTATATTGATTGGATTTACACAGAAGACTTTAATGGATGCTTATTTAAAAAGGCAACTATGGAAGTAGTACAACTTTACCCATCCGTTAAAAATCCTATTAATGAATATAGAGAATGGCTCTATGAGCTTGTTTTTTCTATTTTAATTAAAATTCAGGTAGAAGACGCAGCTGCATTAACCAATCTATTTCTTAATATCCTCGATGGAGTTATTAATGATGGAACAATTGATAAAAATTTAATTAATGCTGAAAAAACTTGGTCTTATATTAAAAAAATAATCGATCTTGAGAAAATTGAGGAATTAGTCGCTATTTAATTTAATAACATTGAAATACTAGACTAAAAAACAAGAGTGTATACTTTTGTTTTTTAGTCTAAAAGCTTCATTTAAAAATTTTATTAAGCACTAAATATTATAAAAATTAATAAGATAATTTTTCTTAAAATATTAACCAATAGAATTAGTAACAATATAAAACTCTCTCAAAAAGCTTAGACATAAACCATTAATATCCATAAAAGAGTTCTTACTCATTAGCTGTATTCACTCAAACCAACATCATAAATCTATTGGTACTAGAATAAATTAAGAAATTATAATTACTAAGAAATAAATCATAGGCTATTTAGTTTCTCTAGATAAATTAAAAGAATAATATTTAAAACAAACTTAACAATAAAAATTTTTCTATAAAGTGCTTTTTCATAAATATCTATACTAAATATTGTATTGATCATATGAGCTGTGTATTCAGAGAGCAAAATTTACGAGATATTTCTTAACACCAAGCCACAGCATTGCTAGCAATTTAGCACAATGATACTTTAGAAAATCTACAATCAAGCTGGCCAATGAAAAGTGCAATTTCAAAATACAATTTAAAGTAGATATACTTCACGACAAAGTTTGCTCGATATCTCTTTAAAATGTCCCCTACTTCTAGCTTTTGGCGTAGTCTCTTCCGTCTCATACATATTTATGCCGGTATTTTTATTGCCCCATTTATATTTGTTGCCGCATTTACTGGCTTACTATATGCAATTACGCCTCAGTTAGAGCAATTCATCTATAAAGATGCATTAAATGTTCAGCCTTTAAATAAGGAGATACACCCCCTAAGCCAGCAGATTGAAAGCGCAAGAAAAGTCATGCCTGCAACTGCAAAAATTACAGAAGTCAGACCATCACCAAGCCCTGTGCAAACTACGCGGGTTATTTTTTCCGATCATACACACCATCTAAATAATGAAGCCATTTTTATTGATCCTTATACGCTTTCTGTAAAAGGACAACTTGCTGTGTATGGAACCAGTGGCGTATTACCGTTACGTACATTCTTAGATCAATTACACAGCAATTTATTATTAGGAAAATGGGGACGTTTTTATAGTGAACTTGCTGCAAGTTGGCTTGGTTTTTTAACTTTAAGTGGGCTATACAGTTGGTGGAAGCGTCGCTCAAACTTCAAAAACAGACAAACAAATAAAAATCACTTATTAAAATGGCATAGTTCTATTGGGTTAGCTTTACTACCACTTTTATTGTTCATTGCGATTACTGGTCTTACATGGTCTCAATGGGCTGGTGATAATATTCGTATTGCCCGTCAATGGTTAAACTGGCAAACACCAACATTGACCACCTCACTAAATCAGATTTCATTGCCAGAAATGTCTCATCATGAACATCACGAAATGATCATGGAAACGCCAAATTTAGACATCATGCCAGCTGAATTCGATTCTGTATTAGCAATTGCTCGAGCAAATGGGATTAATTCAACAGAAATACAAATCAAACCGCCAGTTGCTGCGAACCAAGCTTGGACTGTTGCGGAAATACAGCGCAAATGGCCCACACAAGCAGATAGTATTGCGATTGATATACATGAACACAAGGTAATCGATAAACTCGCTTTTAAAGATTATTCATTAGTTGCAAAACTTACACGCTGGGGAGTTGATGCACATATTGGGGTACTATTCGGTTGGGTCAATCAATTGATTCTGGTTCTGTATGCGCTCGGGCTATGTATAATGATTGTTTATGCATATAAAGCTTGGTTTAAAACCTCCAATGTAAAACTTACGACCCATCATTTTATTAACCAAACTTTGTTCGTATGGAAACATGCAACTACACAACAAAGAATAATTACGATATTAATGCTTGCTGCTCTAGGGCTGAGTTTACCTATTTTTGGATTTAGCTTAGTCATCACCTTATTTATTTTGCTCATAAAAAAACAGCTCCCTCTTAAAGCTTAATAAAGCTCTGGTCTTTGCCAACTCATCAGCTTTTCGTATTAGGGAGATGATCAGTTGGTAAAAGATTAAATGAATAAAATACCGGTTAAACAATTCCCTACTTGTAGTTTTGGCTGCTTCTTGGCAAGGTATGTGCCAGTAAAACATTAGGAATTTGTTCACATATGGCGAGTCCGGCACAAATCATTCGACATAAATTTCTCAATACATTCTTTTCACGCCACTCTATTTGGTTCTTGTGTATTTTTACTGCACTCACAATCACGTGGTTTAGAACCGTATATACACCTCATAGTATTTATTATTTTATTTCGGATACTTTACTCAACGGTTTATGGGTCGTCAGTGGCGCATTAAGCTTATTAGGTCTATATGATGTCTTACAAAATAGACATTCAATCTTAAGAAATTACCCGATTATGGGCCATTTCCGTTTTTTATTTGAAGATATACGCCCTGAAATTCGCCAATACTTTATTGAAGCGGATCAAGATGCCCTTCCTTTCTCGCGTATGCAAAGAAGTTTGGTTTATCAACGTGCTAAAAATGAGAATGCAGATAAACCTTTTGGATCAATTATTGATGTCTATCAAGAAGATTATCGCTTTATTGTTCATTCCATTAGTCCATGTCCACCAGCGGATCCTAAGAGTTTCCGTATTCAAATTGGTAATACCCAATGCCTTCAACCTTATAGTGCATCCATTATGAATATCTCTGCCATGAGCTTTGGTAGTTTAAGTGCGAATGCAATACGTGCATTAAACAAAGGAGCACAATTAGGCGGTTTTTATCACGATACCGGTGAAGGTAGTCTCAGCCCATATCACTTAGAAAATGGTGGTGATATTGTTTGGCAAATTGCCAGTGGATATTTTGGCTGCCGAACTTTAGACGGAAAATTTGATGAACAGAAGTTTGCTAAGCAGTCTCAATTGCCACAAATCAAAATGATTGAGCTTAAGCTTTCGCAAGGGGCTAAACCGGGCCATGGCGGTATTTTACCTAAACATAAGATTACTGCTGAAATTGCCGAGATCCGTGGTGTTTCCCGTGACCATGATTGTATCTCTCCTGCGAAGCATTCAAGCTTTTCGACACCAATTGAAATGATGCATTTCTTACAGAAGTTGCGAACTTTATCTGGTGGTAAACCGGTAGGTTTCAAACTGTGTATTGGTCAACCTTGGCAGTTTATGAGTATTGTAAAAGCAATGCTTGAAACAAAAATTGTGCCTGATTTTATTGTAGTTGATGGTTCTGAAGGTGGCACTGGCGCAGCCCCTATTGAGTTTAGTGACTATATCGGAACACCATTACGTGAAGGCCTACGTTTTGTTCATAACACACTTGTAGGTGCTGGCCTAAGAGATCAAGTTAAAATTGGTGCAAGCGGTAAAATTATTAGTGCATTTGATATTGCCAGCACATTTGCACTCGGTGCAGATTGGGTGAACTCAGCACGTGGCTTTATGTTTGCAGTTGGATGTATTCAAGCGCAAAGTTGCCATACAAACCAATGTCCTGTAGGCGTTGCAACCCAAGATAAAGATCGCCAGAAAGCACTCCATGTACCGACCAAAGCAGAACGTGTATTTAATTTCCACAAAAATACATTACATGCATTATCAGAAATGATTGCTGCGGCAGGTTTACGTCATCCATCGGATATTAAAGCTCATCATTTAGCTCAACGGATTAATGACCGTGAAATTAAAAACTATGCTCAATTACACTTCTTCTTAAAAGAAGGTGAGCTTTTACAATCTGAACTGAAAAATGATGATGATAATTTCTATTATCGTATGTGGAATATGGCTGACGCCAATCATTTTTAAATAGTTAAAACTGAAGCTGCCTCTATAGGCAGCTTCAAACTTTAATAATAAAAATGTTTCGGCTTTGCATGTAAAAAGGCTGGAATTAAACCTGTTAAAGCCGCACGAATATCTGCACGTTCGTTAATTAATTGATGGGAACCCTCTTCCAGCATCAATAAGGTTTGAAGCCTAAACTTACGGCGAATAAACTCGATGTTGTAACGCCAGTCTACTGTTTGATCTAATGCCCCTTGTGCAAGCCAGACAGGAATACGACAAGCAGGTCGCTCTTCCATTTCCTGCATCCATTTTGACATTGCCAAAATCCAGTCCATGCCCATCATGCGTGGCTGCAATGGATCTTTTAAACGAATAAATCTTAAAAATTCAGGATTATGGTTATTCCGTCTAAAGTGTCGAGGCACTTGACGCTTAATACGACGAATAATGCCTAGACCTACCGGATTATGCCACCATGCTGTTTTAGCAGGTCGAATTAATGGTGAAAGCAATAAAACCCTATCGACGATTGGGTCTTGTCTTTTTTCTGCATACTCAAGCAAGTGATGCATCCAGATTGCCCCACCCGTACTTTGACCAATACCTACCCATGGTTTCGGTAATTGATCAGCATGTTTGACATATTGATAAACCGCCATCAAAACTTGTTGATAATGGTCAAAATTTTGAATACTTGCAGGTGAACCATTACTCAAACCATGACCAGGTAAGTCGTAGGTAATAACACTAAAACCTTGTTCGAGTATTTCGCGAATAATGGGTTGATAAATTCCGCTATGCTCCAGATAACCATGCAATAAACATACGGTTCCTTGGATTTTGTCTAATTTAGGTTTAAAAACTTGGACATGCAGACGAAATAAAGGCATTTGGACATAGCCTTGCCAATGCTCACAGTCCAGTAAATGTAAACCGTATAATTTACGGTATGCTAAAAGCTCGCGAGAAGGCTCTTCTAAGGTATTTAAATTGAGTGGGCTTAAAACTTGCGGAGTGAGTTCACGGTTCGGAACCGGTAAATCTAATTGTTTTAATACGGCAGGATTGAGAAATGGAATCTCAGACATTAAGGCACCTCTCGACAATCACTTGAACCAAATAACATGTCACGAATTGTCGCAAGTAATTCATAATTTGCACGACGACTATGATCGTAGTTTTGTATACTCGGTTGCCAACGTGTAAGCGGTGTTGGCATTGGAGCAGTAACAGGAATAGTCTCTATCCCATTTAAAGCAAATAAACGGCGCGTACGTGGCATATGATATTCATCTGTGACCAACATAACTGTAGGCGCACCACCTTTCTTTTGAAGTAACAATGAACTAAAGCGAGTATTCTCACAGGTATTCATACTGCGCTTTTCTAATAATTTTGCATCTACCCCACGTGCTTTCAACCATGCTTGCATATAAGGGGCTTCAACTCCACTTAGTACGATAGGTAGATGGTTTTTCTTTTCAACTTCTAAGGTTTTTTCTAGTCTTAACCGCGTATAGCTGTTAACTACAATATCTTTGCCATTTTTATCTAAAGTTAAACCACCGCCCAATACTACAATCGCATAAGGTTCTGATAACTTTTTAGGTTGAGCAGGCAGAGGGTTTTTACGAACATATTCAACTTTCTGCTCAGGCTCACTCGCCGCTTTTTGATGCTCAGGCACTACAGGTTTTCTTGCTAAAAACTCCGTATATTGCTCTGTAAGGGCTTTATTTTCAGAACTATTAATAGAAAGTGCTGCATCGATAGGACTACTTGCTTCATCGGCCGCATCAATTTCTGAGTTTTTCGCAACCAAAGGAACACTCACAGCCGTCGTTTCTTTCTCTTCCTGTAGTTCTTGTTCTTTTTCTTCTAAAAGAATAATTTGCTGCAAAGCCTTATAGTTTTCTTGTATGTAACCCAAATCTGCTGTCTTATTTTCACGTAAAGCATCTTCTGTTAACTTCAAATAAGCCTGACGAGCAATCCATAAATTTGACCCCGGCTCTAAGTTATCATGTTCACTTAATGCTGCTTTTCGCTGGCTTTCCGCAGCCACCTCATTAACATCTACCGGAACAAAATAGTTAAGTCCAGCTACAATAAGTTTTGAATAAAACGGCGAATACAAAAAAATCACGAAACAGCCTAATAGTACAAATAGTACAGTAACTACTTGTACAAAACGTACCATCAAGTGTACTTTTGGCATAAAACTATTCCGTATGATTTTCAATTAAACCTAAATTGTTATAAAGCACAGGCTCTGGTTCTAACATAATTTGGAAACGCTGTTCAACATCATGTTGTACAGCTTGATAAGTTTTCTTTACATCCGCAAGAGATGCATTGGCATAATTCACCAAAACCAAGGCTTGCTTATGGAACATTCCCACTACACCGAGCTGTTTACCTTTCCATCCAGCCTGATCAATTAACCAACCAGCAGCAATTTTAACGTTACCATTAGCCTGAGGATAATGTGGAATTGTTGAGAATTGTGCGATTAATCGTTCAAATTCTTGAGTATTTACAATCGGATTTTTAAAGAAACTTCCTACATTCGGATATTCTTTTGGATCAGGTAATTTACTTTGACGAATATGAATGACCTGATTTTGTAAATTTTCAGCAGTCAGGTTATCTCCTACTGCCTGTTTTAAATCACCGTAATTTAGCTTTAGATTGGCTTGTTTAAGCAGCTTAAAGGTGACATGAGTAATGATGTAACGAGCTGGGTCATCTTTAAAAATGCTATGTCGATAAGAAAAATGACAATCTGCTGCCGAAATTGATCCGGTTTGTTTTAATAGACGGTCATAGACTTGTACCGACTCAATAAACTCACCAACCTCAACACCATAAGCACCAATATTTTGCACTGGTGAAGCACCAACCAAGCCCGGAATAAGTGCCAAGTTCTGCAAGCCAAACCAATTCTGCTTTGTACTATATAAAACGAAATCGTGCCAAACCTGCCCTGCACCGACTTTAACTCGAATAAAATCCTGATCTTCAGATAAAACGTCTATACCCTGAATATCAAGATGAATAACTAAAGCATTAATTTGTTGCGGTAATAGCATGTTACTACCGCCAGATAATACAAGTACATTTAGCTCATGCTCTTTAGCAAAAGCTAAAGCTTCTTCAATATCTTCAATAGATTTGACCTTAGTGTAATGAGAAACTGTAACATCTAAACTTAAAGTATTGAATGGTTTAAGCTGTACTTGATTTTGAATTTGCATTGTATTGAAAAACCTGTTTTTAAACATTCAATTGTTTTTTTAGGATATTAATCCACGCCAACGCACTTGATTCACATTGGTCGAGTACACGTTCAAAGCCCTCATCTCCACCATAGTAAGGGTCAGGCAGAGCTTGTTGTGGATATTGAGGATCATGTTCACTCATTAATGCCACTTTTGCCCGAATTTGATGACTGCCAAATTGGAAGATAGCTCTTTGTAGCAAGTCGTGAATATCATCAAAGTTTTGATGATCCATTGCCAAAATCAAATCAAAATCTAAAAAGTCTTGAGTTGAAAGTTGTCTTGCCCGCAAAGAAGATAAGTCATAACCTCTTTTTTTTGCATGCAATTGGCTACGCTGATCAGGTGCTTTATTTGGATGATAGTTACTTGTTCCAGCTGAATCGACAATGATATTGAGTTGATGCTGATCACAATAATGTCTAAAAACCACTTCAGCCGTGGGAGAACGGCAAATATTTCCTAAACAGACACATAACACCTTATACTGTGCTTCCATTAGAAATTTATTCCAACCACTTAAACTAAAAAATAAATAAGTATTTTACACGCAAAAATCTGCAAAAACCCGACAAAATTATCCATTATTATCAAGTTTGAATTGACCATTGTGACAAGCTCTCATTTTCTCAAAACTCACGCGGCTTGAAAAGTAAAATAAGAGATTTTAAAGGAATTTTCTATGTGCTCAATCCTCAACTCAATCTTGATTGTCTTTCAAGATTGAGTATCTGTAGCAATGAACACTGAAAAATCTAATAGCTTATAAATATTGCAGGATCAGTGTGAGGAAAAATTATTAAAAGAATTTGATATCAGTTGGAGTCGATATTTTAGCTGCATCGCCTAAAGGTTTTAATGAGCCATTTTTGGTATCAAAACGGAATAAGCTAATGTTATTACTATAAACATTCGTCACATACAGATATTTACCTGACTCATCAAATGAAAAAGCACGTGGTTCAATACCATTGGCCTTATAAACTTGCGGTTGACCTAACAGCCCATTCTGTTGGATTTTAAATACCAAAAGTTTGTTATCCGCACCACGATTTGCAGCGATCACATACTTACCATTTGGACTAAGAATAATTCCACTTGCACTCTTGAATTCAGGTGTTTTGTCTTCGTGAACCAGTTTTAGCTCAGCGACTTTTTTCAAATGGCCATCTTGTACGTTAAATGTCACAATTTCACTTCGCATTTCCGCGGTAATGTATGCCTGTTTACCATTTGGTGAAAAGACCATATGACGTGGACCAGAACCATGCTTAAAACTCACATCTCGGCTCTTGTCCGCTTCAAGTGGTTGAGGCTTACTTGGGTTGTAACGAAAAGCATAGACTTTGTCATTTCCAAGATCACTTGCATATAAATACTTACCATCTGGGCTAAAAGTTGTCGAATGGGCATGGCCACTATCCTGACGCCCTTTAACATGACCAGAACCCTCCGAAAAAACAATATTTTGTACCATTTCACCCAAATGTCCATTTGGTAAAATTGGCAAAACAGCGACACCGCCACGTCCTTTATCAAATGCAGAATAATTCGACACAAATAGGAATTTACCATCTAAACTGATAGAGGCATGTGTTGGATGCCCGCCATGACTATTTACCGTGTTCAATACCTCTACCTTTCCGTTTTGAACCGATAATGCCGTTACCGCCCCTTCATTTTCTTCATTAGTGGTATATGCAAAACGGCCATCTTTCGATTTTACAACCCAAGATGGACTTTTCATTTGCAATACCTTAACAGGAGTTAAGGTCCCGTCAGCATTAACTTGTAGCTGGTACAAACCTTCACTGGCTTTTTCTGGTTTTTGCACAAGCGGTGCATCTGGGATAGATGTCCAGGTTCCTACTAAAGCGATTTGTTGTTGTGCTGCGTTTACTGTAGAGCCCCATCCAAATGACAAAAGCGTCAATGATAATGTTGCTGTTAATTTTTGAATTAGCTCACGATACTTAATATTTGCATATCCATTTTTGTCGGTATCCTTGCCGTATCCAGTATTGACATCAGTATCTATTTTCACATGCATATCCTTAAAAAAATTTACCTTATTTGCATTTACCAATAAGGTATTCACAATCTAATTTCATTTAATGATTTTGAAAATTAGTTTATAAAATGCCAATTTTCAAGTGAATTTTCTTTAACTAAATGCAGCTTAAAAGCACAGCTACTTTTAAGAGAATTTGCAGAATGAATCCTATAGAATGCATCTATAATAATTTTCAAAAATAAGGAAATAATGTATATGAGCCATTTTCAGTTTCAGACCGTTCCCAACATTATTTCAGGACTCGGTTCTATACAAGAATTACAGAATGTGTTGGCATCAAAAACTTACCGCAAGTTATTACTGGTAACTGATGCGGGTATGATTAAAAATCAGTTACACCTACCTATTCTTCAAATTTTAGATACTCTTAAAATTGAACATGTCATTTATGCTGATGTTCAAGCCGACCCACCAGAGCAAGTGGTATTAGATGCAGCGAATTATGCTAAACAGCAAAATGTAGATGTTATTGTCGGCTTTGGAGGCGGAAGTTCTTTAGATGTAGCCAAAGTGATTGCCTTACTCGCACATCCTAACCAAACTCAAAACCTACAAGAAATGTACGGGGTAAATCAGGTCAAAACAGCCCGACTTCCACTTATTTTAATTCCCACTACAGCCGGTACTGGCTCGGAAGTGACGCCCATATCCATAGTGACTACAGGTGAAACGACAAAAATGGGAATTGTCTCTCCGGTACTCTATGCCGATACAGCAATTCTTGATGCAACTTTTACTCAAAATCTACCTGCCCATATTACGGCTGCTACAGGTATTGATGCGATGGTCCATGCCATTGAGGCATATACCTCTAAACATAAGAAAAATATTTATACCGATATTTTAGCGAAACACGCTTTGAAGCTGCTGAACCATAACTTACCGAAAGTTCTTAAAAACGGTAATGATTTAGAGGCACGTCAGAACATGCTGTTCGGCTCAATGCTTGCGGGTCAGGCATTTGCAAACTCACCTGTTGCTGCCGTGCATGCTTTAGCCTATCCATTAGGTGGGCATTTTCATTTGTCGCATGGACATACCAATGCTTTGGTGCTCGTTGAAGTACTGAAATTTAATGCGCCCTATGCCAAACAATACTATGCAGAACTTATGCAATGGCTAGACCCATATAGTAACGGTAGCACCGATGGGTTATGTGATCTGTTTATTGACCATATGCAAAATCACTTAGACCGTAGTGGTTTGACTTTAAAACTTAGCGATTTGGGTATTGAAGAGTCTAGCTTACCAAGACTTGCTCAAGATGCCATGTTGCAAACTCGATTACTGCAAAATAATCCACGTGACATGACAGAAGCAACTGCTTTAGCAATTTATCAGGCGATTTATTAATGACTAAACCCGTTTTAAAAACTCGTGATCAATTTAAATTCTTTTTAGATATTCAAACTCGCTGGGCAGATAACGATATTTACGGTCATGTGAATAATGTGACCTACTATAGCTATTTTGATACGGCAGCCAATGCTTTGCTCATCCAGAAAACAGGTTTTGATATTCATGAAGCAAAATCAATTGGTTTAGTCGTTGACTCAGCTTGTAGCTTTTTTCAAGAGTTATCATTTCCAGAAGTTATTCAGGTAGGCGTTGCGATTGGTAAAATTGGAACGACATCTTTACGCTATGAATTGGCAATCTTTAAACAAGGTCAAGACCAAGCCTCAGCTCAAGGACATTTTGTGCATGTGTTTGTTGATCGTGAAACACGCAAGACTGTTCCAATATCCGAGTCAGTCCGTGAAGTTTTAGAGAATTTTTTATTATAAAAAATGAGGCAAAAAGAAAATAAGCTCCTCTTTTTGCCTCATCCTTCTTAGATCATTGCAGGATCACTAAAGGAATCCTCACCTGTTTCGACTCGGCCAGCAAAACGTCGGTAATAATACGGATCACTCTGGCTCGTAACTTCAAAATCATACCAATGCCCAACATCAGCCAACGACCAATGTTGCTTAACAACTTGTCCCGCTTTTACGGTCAGTTGCAATGGCGCATCTTGTCGATATGCACAAGGTTTTACTGTCAATATTGTATCCTTGGTTCCCTCATTCATGAGTTCGACATAAACATCACCATTAGCAATGTCATAGCACACTCGAATTTCAGGTTTAACACCACTATCGATAATACGTTGAGTATCCCCTTTAAAATGACGATGGTAGCCATTTGGACCAAGTACCCATAGGTCATAACGGCCTAAGTTATCGTTTAAAGCATCCCACTCATCATCTAAAGTTTTATTCGGCTCGACAATATAACGCTTCGGAATACGGTCTAAATTGAGCTTGTCATATACGTGGAAAACCGCTGCCTGCTTACCCGTATTAGAAAAAATCAATTGCACCTTACCATCTGCTTTACAACGCGCACTGGTATGCAACTCATAAGGTAGCGCCCGTGATAGACGGATCCCACTTTGCTGAATGGGTAACTTAATATCCGTGGGTACAGGAACAGCTGGCAAAGCTTCTTGGTTTTCCCTTAGCGCATCTGCCTGCACACGTGTTTGTTTACCACTCAGCTGCGGTAAAACATCTGCATTTGGTGTTTTAAAGTTAAATGCACTGGTTAAATCACCACACACCGCACGACGGTATGGACTGATATTCGGCTCTTTTACTCCAAAACGTTTTTCTAAAAACATGAGCACGGAAGTATGATCAAAAACTTGTGAGTTGACCCAACCGCCACGACTCCATGGAGAAATCACATATAAAGGAACACGAGGACCCGGACCATAAACTCGTCCATCAGGTGTAGGCTGTGAATGGCTCCCCTCAGGTGCAGCATGATCAAAATATTCATCTTGCATATCAGCATTGCTTAGTGTCGATTTACCTGCGTACTGGCCGTTTTTGAGTCGAGATGGTGCTGATGGCGATGGCATATGGTCAAAGTAACCATCATTTTCATCAAAGTTGATGAGCAGAGCCGTTTTACTCCACACCTCTGGTACAGCAGTTAATGCATCAATAATTTCTTGAATAAACCAAGCTCCTTGAACTGGGCTTGAAGGGTCCGGATGTTCGCAGTATATCGATGGCGCGTTAATCCAAGAAACTTGAGGTAACTTCCCTTCACGAATGTCTCTTTTAAAAGCGTCGAGATATTCTTCTGGTTTATTGCCCGGTAGCGTATTTGCAATGCCTTTATAGAGTGGATTTTTGGCATTATCAGTAGCCGCATCATAGGCTTTATACGGTAGTTTTTGACCCGTATCAGCATATGGTTTATTCGGCTCCCCACCGCTTGAAACGGGATAACCGGATGCAATGTTGGCCTTTCTAAAAGAACGGAATGCACCCAACATATTATCGCCCCATTCATCTGGCATATTCTGATAACAAATCCAGCTTATCCCTGCTTCTTCTAATCTTTCGGCATAGGTTTTCCAAGTGTAACCACGGTCTGCCGTTGCTGGGTTACCATCAATCCAGTCCCATTCATTATTTACAAATGAACGCTTGGTCGGTGTTGCACCATTGGTACCAGTTAAATGAAAAGAGCGGTTCGCATCTGTTCCGGTGTGCATGGAACAATGGTAGGCATCACAAATCGTAAAGGCATTGGCAAGTGCAAACTGATATGGAATTTCTTTTTCTTTAAAATAGCCCATAGATATATCGGTTTTATGAGTTGGCCAGTTTGCCATACGTCCATTGTCCCACGCCAACTGACTGTCATCCCACGTATGAGGCGTGCCATCTGCACGCTGTGCATTATTGGCTGTTCCATCTAAGTGAAATGGGGTTAAAACCTGACCATTACTTCTCAGCTGTTCCCAGACACGGCGACCATTTGGCAGAGGGATCGTAAAACGGTCAGCAAAGCCTCGAACGCCCTTTAACGTACCAAAATAATGGTCAAAAGATCGGTTTTCCTGCATTAAGATGATGACATGTTCAACATCCTGAATAGTGCCCGTTTTATTATTTGCAGGAATTGCTAGAGCTTTTTGAATACTCGATGGGAAAGCCGCCAAGGCTGCAGCGCCAAAGCCCATATTTAAAGAGTAATTTAAAAATTTACGACGTGTAATCATGATCAAATTCTTTTTATTATTTAAGTTTATGGAGCACAGCGCATGACAGGCTTTTTACCTGTGTCGGGTGTATTCGAATTATCATTTGCCGAGTCGTTACAACCACTCAGCAGAATGGCACCGATTATTAAAAAATAAGAATATTTAAAGGAAGTTGTTCCTGTGCATTGCCTTTTCATGACGATATATAGTCCATTTAAAATCTAAAATGGCTAACATAGAAAAGTACAATGACAGTGGCGTGACCTGAATATTTCAATCCAGTGAAAACTGTGAAAATTCTAATTTTTCAAATTTCTCACCAGATCAAAACTCAGTTGAACTTAAGGCTTTAATTGAATATTTTGTAGCTCACCATCAAAAGTCTCTATAAGGCTTTTAATAACGGGTTGTTGCTGTAATAGTTCTGTAGCCCTATGGAAAGCTTTTTCTTTACGAACGCTTTGCATAACATACGGTGTAGCAGTATTGACTGCACCATACTCGACCGTAAATTGTGTATTTGGCCACTGCTGCTTTAAAGCTTCAATTAGGGCTTGTTGTAGCTGAGTCAACATATTTTCATATTCTTGAGGAATATGGAAAACCGTGTTGCCACCAATTTCCCCAGTCATCACACCATGTTGAGCAAGTTCTTGAACGGCTGGAGAAAGCTGGCTATTTCTAAACCAAAACTCCCACTTTTCAAGTGTCCACTCACCTTCCAAAGTTTGTGATGGCAACTTTAAAATATCTTGTGGCATCAGCTGGTTGTTATCTGTTGCGTTAGGCTCTTTTACCACCGCAACTGTTTCAACAATTTCAGCTTGCGCCAATGGCTGTTGTTCAATAACAGGTTCAGAAACCAAGTCATAAGCTGACGTATCTTGAGCAAGTGAAAATTCAGCATTCGATGCTTCAAATAAACCTATAGGCTCAGCAGTAGAAGCTGGTTCAGGTTCGATTCGTTTGGCTTGGGTTTCAGCCTGAACTTGTACTAACTTTTGTTCTGGCACCGGAATGAAATCTTCCTCAAGAACACTAACGGTCTCTTGAACAACTGCTGACTCAAGTCCAATCAACTCATGATGATTTGGGTCAAATACCATTAAGTCCTGATTAGGCTGAGGTTCAGGTTCAGGTTCAGGTTCAGGTTCAGGTTCAGGTTCAGGTTCAGGTTCAGGTTCAGGTTCAGGTTCAGGTTCAGGTTCAGGTTCAGGTTCAGGTTCAGGTTCAGGTTCAACCATAGCGGGTTGACTAATAACTTCAACAGGCTGAATAGCACTTACAGGAGTAATCTCTTGGGCTGTTTGAGCTTGTGAATTTAGGCCTACTTCTGCTTGCCCATTTTGTTGAACAGGCTCTGAAACTAAAATTTCATTTGGTGCTAAAGGACGGAATGCCAATAATCGTAAAACGCACATTTCAAAACCTTGCTCTTGCGTTACGGCAAGCTGCAAGTCTGAACGGCCTTTACATGCGATTTGGTAGTAAAGCTGCAAATCTTGAGCAGAAATCAGTTTAGAAAGCTGAAGAATTTTGGCATTAATTTCTTCACTATACTTTAAGCCGAGCTCTGGTAAATATTGTAATAAAGCCAACTCATGCAATGTTGAAATGAGCTGATCCAGTACTAACGAGACATCTAAGGCTTGATATCTAAATTGGAGTAATAACTGGCTCACTTTTTCACGTTGGTTTTGATGAACCGCTAAAATCAAATCATATATGATCGTACGGTCAATCAGGCCAAGCATTTCTTTAACATCTTGATGATGTACAGCACCTTGCCCATAAGCAATGGCTTGGTCAGTTAAAGATAATGCATCACGTAATGAACCTTGAGCAGATTCAGCAATTTGCCAAATTGCATCTTGGTCAGCAGCAATCTGTTCTTTTTCAAGAATAGCACCGAGGTGCTTGGTAATTTCATCGACAGCTAAAGGTCGTAGAGTAAATTGCAAACAACGTGAAATAACCGTAATCGGTAGCTTTTGTGGGTCTGTCGTTGCAAACAAAAACTTAACGTGTTCTGGTGGTTCTTCTAGTGTTTTTAATAACGCATTAAAAGAATGCGTAGAGAGCATATGTACTTCATCAATCAGGTAAACTTTAAAACGGCCTTGAGTTGGTGCATAAGGAACGTTGTCTAAAAGTTCACGCGTATCTTCTACTTTTGTTCTTGAAGCAGCATCGATTTCGATTAGGTCAATAAAGCGGCCTTCGTTTACCGCTTTACATGTTGCGCAGACTTCACATGGCGTAGAAGTCACACCCGTTTCACAGTTCAAACACTTGGCTAAAATACGTGCAATTGTAGTTTTACCTACACCACGCGTTCCTGTAAATAAATAAGCATGGTGAAGACGACCGCGTTCCAATGCACTACTTAATGCACGAGAAACATGGTTTTGTCCCACTAACTCATTGAAATTACGTGGACGGTATTTTCTAGCAAGTACTTGATACATGTATGCTCCTTGTTACAGGCATAAGCATACTTTGTTTTTAAAAGAGTGTGAACGTATAAAGCTCATATCCGTACAGATAAACTGCGAACTACATCATTTGTCTGGACTATCAGTGAATTTTAAAGTTTCGAAGAAAAGGTTCTCTACCGAAACTTTAAATACTGTGAAAAATATTAATTTACTTTCTTCGGAAAACTAAACCAGACAAATACAGTTAAAAGGAAGAAACAGATCGCTGAGAGGGTAAGTACCCAACTATGTGCATAGCTAAAAGCTTGCTGCGCCACTACAATTAATTGTCCTCCTAAAGGATTTTCAAGGTTAGACGCTAATTGCATGGTTTCTCCAATCGAGATACTCGCTTTTTCAATTAAGTTTGACGGAAGCTCGGCTGGCAAAATAATTGAGCGGCTATAAAACCAAGACAACATTAAACCAAAAATAGCGACACCTAAGCCAGCGCCAAGTTCATAGGCCATTCCCTCAATGGCACCTGCTGCACTCGCCTTTTGAGGGGGCACAGATGACATAATGGCAGCAGTTGAGGCCAGTAAGGCAATCTCAATACTAAAGCCCAAAAAGACCATACATGTCCATGCTAAAAAGTGGTCGGTTGAAAAATTAAGCTGAGCAAGCCCCCATAAACTGAGCGCGCTCACTAAAATACCTAGGCTCGATACTCTACGTAAACCCCATTTATTTAAACAAATACCTGCTAATGGACCACCTAAACTAATTGCAATCATAAATGGAATAATAAACATCGCCGCCTGTAATGGAGAAAACCCGTGTACAAACTGCAACTCTTGAGACAAAAGTAATTCAAAGCCAACCAAAGCAATCATGGACACAACTGCCATAACAATACTGGTAGAAATCACTGGATGTTTAAACAATTCCAGATCAATCATTGGTGTCGTAGCTCTTTTTTGGCTTCGAATGAAGTGAATTAATGTGCTTATACCCACCACAAACATCACAACCGTGAGCACCGAAAAATTATACATAGCCGATTTAATTGAATAGATGAGGCTTAAAATTGCTACAACCAAAACTAAAGCTTGCCCTAAGTTAATTGGCTGATCAGTTTTCTCTTGTTGTTTAGGAATGATCATCACGATCATAACTAGAACGGCTAAAATAATCGGGATATTAATGAGGAATACAGCTCCCCAGTGGAAATGCTCTAATACAAAACCACCGACTAATGGACCAAAAGCTGCCCCACCTCCACCTACTGTAGACCAAAGACCAAGTGCAAAATTTCTCTGCTTTTCTTCGGTAAAAGCATTACGGATACCGGATAAAGTGGCAGGAATAAGCATAGCTGCCCCTAGGCCTAAAACAGCACGAGAAGCAATTAAGGCATAGGCAGTTGGAGAAAAAGCCGCAGCTAACGAACCCACACCAAAAACTGCGGTTCCAATAAATAATAATTTTTTAAAGCCAATACGATCACCGAGTGCACCCATCGGCAAAATCAAACCCGCCATAATCAGCGAATAAATATCAATAATCCATAAAAGCTGATTGGCAGTTAAATTCAATGCTGCACTTAAAGATGGTGTTGCAACATGCATCACCGTTGCATCAATCGTAACTGGTAAATAAATGAGGACGATAATTGTCAGGATTAACCATTTTTTTTGCATAACGCTCTTCAATATCCAAAACTTGGACATGTGTTCAAATCATGGTTATTATATACACAATTGGACACTTGTCCAACTTTTAGTTTTAATGTAATTTGTGTCGAATTCAGTCAGGTGAAAAAACATGGCCTATCTTAATCGCGATCAACGCAGAGAAATGATTCTGCAAGCTGCCATGCAAATTGCTTTGGCTGAAGGTTTTACAGCCATGACGGTACGCCGAATCGCAACAGAAGCACAAACCTCTACCGGACAAGTCCATCATCATTTTTCTTCGGCATCTCATTTAAAAGCTGAAGCTTTTTTAAAGCTGATGGAACAGCTTGATGAAATTGAACAAACTCTCCAAACAACTAGCCAATTTCAAAGACTTTTCATCTTATTAGGCGCAGAAAATATCGACAGACTTCAGCCCTACTTACGTTTATGGAATGAAGCCGAACTCTTGATTGAACAAGATGCAGAAATACAAAAAGCGTATAACCTCGCCATGCAAAGTTGGCATCAAGCTATTGTGCAATCGATTGAATGCGGTCAAAAAGAAGGCGAATTTAAAAATAGGTCTAATTCCACAGATATTGCGTGGCGACTCATTGCCTTTGTGTGTGGATTAGAAGGGATTTATAAACTTGGTTTACAAGGTTTAGTTGAAGAAGATTTTAAGCGTCATACCGAAGCAATTATTCGCCTAGAATTATTATAAATGTTGAGCTGGCATTGCTTAAAAATACTAGCTTTAAAATACTAATATTAGAACCAGCCTTTACGGCCTTTTAAAATTTGGTCGGTGCAACGTAAAGCTTCTTGAGTCAGCCCCCACAAACGATAATCGCCTGTAATTGAACCAATCTGGAAGTTATGGGTATAGGCAAAGCTGAGGTCACGCTCAGGATCACACCACGCTCCTGAACCATTGTAACCAATATGCCCAAATCCATTTTTAGCTCGTTTACCCATGGTAATAATGCGGTGATAGCCTAAACGCCAATTCATCGGTATTGGCATGACACGATCACGTGCATAACTTTGAATAGTACTAAGTTCTTTAAATATTTCTGGGCGAATCAATTGCTGTCCATCCCATTCACCTTGATTTGCTAGCATCGCATAAATTTTAGCAAGGCTATTTGCAGTAAATGTCCCGTTCGCTGCCGGAATGACTGCTTGCAGTCCCTCATCACTAAAAAAACTAAAGTTTTTCATTCCTTTTGGAATCATGGCATCCTGAAAATCTTGCAGGTCTTGACCCGTCCATGTAATCACTTTTTCAGAGAGTGAACTCTTACGCGTCTGTGGCTTTTTAGGTTTTTCAACTTGAGTAGACGCTGGTTTTTCTGGTTTTGGTTGAATAATTAAACGTGCTACACGATCCAACTCATTTGCAGGCGTTCCAAAATAAGCACCATCTAACTGTAATGGCTCAACAAGATAATTTTGCATGAGCTGATCTAGAGATTGACCAGTTGCTTTTTCAAGTACGCCACCGACAAGCCAACCGAATGTTAAAGCTTGATAAGCATTGCCCTCTCCTGCAAGGAATCTTGGCTTAGTCGCCGCGACCACATCTAACATATGTGACCAGTCGAGCATTTCTCTCGCACTTTCGATGATATTTCGAACATCAAACATGCCGCTTTGATGGCTTAGCACATGACGCAAAGTCATTTGCTCTTTTCCATTTTGAGCAAACTCAGGCCAATAGGTCGCAATCGGTTTGTCGTATTCTAAAAACCTTTCACTTACCAAAATATGCGCTAAAGTTGCAAGTACACCTTTACCCGTAGAGTAGCAAACTGCCAATGTGTCAGGTTGCCACGCTTCAGTTTGTGATTTTAGACCGGTGTAGATATCTACAACTTTTTGGCCTCTAAAATAAACCGCTAATGCAGCTCCACCTTGTCCGGTTCTAGCATCTTGAAGACGGCTAAACTGGTGAGCTAAATCAATAAAACGTTCATCTAAAATACCGTGATAGTTATGGGTATCGGCCAGTAAAATTTCTTTAATCACATGAATTTCCTTGCATTTTTTGTTATTTTGCTCAAAAGCAGCCCAAACCTCTGTTCAGGCTGCTGATATTTTTATAACGCTTTTACAGTTCCTGCAACATGCGGTTTTTGTGATTTGGCATTACGAATCAAGAAATCAGTCTTTTTATCTGCATTTGCAGTTAAAAACTCAACTTTTGATGGCAAGAACATTGGTAGCTTAAACCACACATCTGCTTCATAAGCATTTGGCAACTCAAGGTTCGCTAAAGCTTTTGCTTTGCTCCACATGCCATGCGCAATGGCTTGCTTAAAACCAAATGCTTTTGCAGTAATGGCATGGATATGAATTAAGTTAAAATCACCAGACACTTTCGCATAACGGCGACCAGTGTTTTCTAAAATATTCCACTCTGCCTTTGGAACATAAGCTGGTGCTTGTTCTTCTTTGGCTTTCTCACCCACTCTTTTCTCGACTTTTTGGCGAGATAAATAAGTTGTTAAGCCTTCCATCACCACTTCATTGCCAACTTTTGCTGTGGTAATAAAGTCAAACTGAACACCTTTATCATGCGGTTTTAATTCCCCAAATTTACATGAGAGAGTGAGTTTTTCAGTTACGCCAATCGGTCTGGTCTGTTTAATCTGGTTACGGATATGCACTAAACCTAAAATTGGAAATGGAAATGCTTCTGCCGTCATCATATGCATTTGCAAGCTTTGAGAAAGCACAGCCAAATAAATTGCTGGTACAAAGCCATTATTTTGAAAGCCACATACTTCGTTATAAGCTTTGAGATGGTTCTGATCAATTTCTAAAGTATCTACCACATATTCAACTTGCGGTAAGATTTTTGGGCCTTTAGGCTTTTTAAAAATTAAACCTTGCACTACTTTTGGATAAGCCAATGCCGCTTTTGGTAGCTGGCTAAAATGACGAGTATTCATACCTAACCTTTTATAATTTATAGATTTTTGAATAAAAAAGGGATGCACAAGCACCCCTATTTAGCTAAAAGTGCTTAAGCGCCTAACAAGCTTTGACCGCACACGCGTACAACGTTGCCATTTACACCTGTAGAAGCAGTTGATGCAAACCATGCAATAGTTTCTGCTACATCAACAGGTAAACCGCCTTGTTGCATTGAGTTCATACGGCGACCAGCTTCACGAATTGCAAATGGAATCGCAGCAGTCATTTGAGTCTCAATAAAGCCAGGTGCTACTGCATTAATGGTAATACCATTTTTTAGAATAGGTGCAGTAAATTTAACTAGACCAATGACACCAGCTTTAGATGCAGCATAGTTGGTTTGACCAAGGTTACCAGCAATACCACTAATTGATGATACACAAACAATGCGGCCATTTGCATTTAGACCATCGTTTTCTAACAAGTAGTCGTTTACGCGTTCAGCAGCAGACAAGTTAATGTTAATGACTAAGTCCCAAAGCTCTGGCTTCATGTTTGCCAAAGTTTTGTCACGTGTAATACCTGCGTTATGAACGATAATATCTAAACCACCTTGTTTTGCCGCAGCAGCTTTAATTTTTTCGCCCGCATCAGCAGCTGTAATGTCAATTGCCAATGTAGAACCGCCAATATCAGCAGCTACACGGTCAAGATCAGCTTGTTGTTGTGGTACGTCTAAACAAATAACATGAGCACCGTCACGTGCCAACACGTGTGCAATTGCCTCACCAATACCACGGCTTGCACCAGTTACTAACGCAGTTTTTCCAGCAAGCGGTTTTGCCCAATCAACATCAACCACATCTGCTTTAGAAACACAAATCACTTGACCAGATACATACGCTGAACGTGGTGAAAGCAAGAAACGTAAAGTTGATTCAAGGTTTGCAGCAGCACCTTCATCAACATAGACAACTTGAGCAGTAATACCCTTTTTAAATTCTTTACCTACAGATTTGATAAAGCCTTCAAGTGCACGCTGAGCAATCGCCTGTTTTACAGTTTTTGTAGTTTCAGGCGTTGTACCAATAACAATCACTCGACCAGAAATCGCAACTTGACGTGCAATCGGGTTAAAGAATTTATAAAGTTCGTTTAACTGTTCTGAGTTTTGAATACCAGATGCATCAAATACAACAGCTTTGAATTTTGATTCTTTATCGCCTGCATTGAATGGACGTAAATTTAATCCAACTTTTGCAGCTTCTTGTTGTAATGCAACATTATTGCCTACATAGCTATCTGCATGAATATTGCTAAGTACTTGTGCAATCGCACCAGACAAAACGCTTGACGGCGCCGCGCCAACCAATACTGCACCTTTCACTACTGGCTGAGCACTTTCAAAACGCTCTAATACAACAGGCGAAGGTAAACCCAGATTTTTAACAACGAATTTACCAATAGGAGATTGCGTAAATGCTTGGTATTGATCAGTCATGATTATTATCTCTCAAAGAAATGAATTTTCTACGACAGGCTTCATTATGTTATGAGATGGATAGAAACAATATGAAAGCAGTCGTTCATTAGAGTTACTCCAAATCATACTTGAGTTCATCTTTGGATGTCTTGACCTGAATGCTATCTACAATGTCATTCTAGTCAATACAGGTCTATTTGAATTGTGTTAAGGTAGCTAACAAGAATATCGTTATTATGCTTGGAAAAGCCTTATGAGCAAAACAACTCAAGAAAATCCAGCAGTCGAGAATTCTGCTCAGGAAAAAGTGTCAAATACATCAAAGTCGGCTTCTAACACGGCTAAGCGTAACAGCACTACTCCTAAAGCAGCAACTAATACACCAAAAACGACACGTACTCGTTCAACGACTGCACCTGCACGTAGCCCTCGTAGTAAGAGCGCTGCTTCAGCAACCCCGTCTACATCTTCAAATGTAGCTGCAGCACCAAAAGCAACAAAAACCAAAACTTCTGTTCAACAGGATAAAACCATGAGTCAAAACACTGTTCGCCGCGTTGCAATCCTTGGTGGCAACCGTATTCCATTTGCACGTTCAAATACTGCTTATTTTAAAGCGTCTAATTCTGACATGCTGACAGCAGCATTGAATGGTTTGGTTGAACGCTTTAACTTACAAGGTAAGCGTATTGGCGAAGTTGTTGCGGGCGCTGTTTTAAAACATAGCCGTGACTTCAACATGACTCGTGAAGTTGTATTGAGCACAGATCTTGCTCCTGAAACTCCTGCTTACGACATCCAAATTGCATGTGGTACAGGTTTACAGGCAGCATTTGTTGTTGCTAACAAAATTGCGCTTGGTCAAATCGACGTAGGTATTGCAGGTGGCGTAGATACAACTTCTGACGCACCGATTGCTGTAGGTGATGGTTTACGTAAGGTTTTACTTGAGCTTAATGTTGCTAAAACGGGTAAAGACCGCCTTAAAGCACTCACAAAAATTGATTTTAAAAAGCTTCTTGATGCACCAAGCAATGGTGAACCGCGTACTGGCCTTTCAATGGGTGAGCACCAAGCAATCACTGCTTTAGAATGGGGTATCACTCGCGAAGCACAAGACGAGCTAGCTGCAAGCAGCCATCAAAAACTTGCTGCTGCTTATGAGCGTGGTTTCTTTGATGACTTAATGACTCCATTCTTAGGTCTTAACCGTGACAACAACTTACGTCCTGACAGTACAGTTGAAAAACTTGCTAAGTTAAAACCAGTTTTCGGTAAAGGCGAAACTGCAACAATGACTGCAGGTAACTCAACTCCGTTGACTGATGGTGCTTCTGTGGTATTGCTTGCTTCTGAAGAATGGGCAAAAGAAAACGGACATGAAGTTTTAGCTTATCTTTCTTTCTCTGAAACAGCAGCTGTTGACTTCATTGGCAAGAACGGTCCTAAAGAAGGCTTATTGATGGCTCCTGCTTATGCAGTACCTCGTATGCTTAAGCGTGCTAACCTTAAGCTTCAAGACTTCGATTTCTACGAAATCCATGAAGCATTTGCATCTCAAGTACTCTCTACCTTAAAAGCTTGGGAAGATGAAAAATTCTGTAAAGAACGTCTTGGCTTAGATGCACCATTGGGTTCAATTGACCGCTCTAAACTGAACGTAAATGGTTCATCTTTAGGTGCAGGTCACCCATTTGCTGCAACTGGTGGTCGTATCTTGGCTACTGCAGCTAAATTAATTAATGAAAAAGGTTCAGGCCGCGCATTAATCTCGATCTGTACAGCAGGCGGTGAAGGTGTGGTTGCGATTGTAGAAAAATAATTTCTATTTATCGACTAAAAAAAAATAAGCACCCATCTGGGTGCTTATTTCATTTCAATCTATGTGAATTAATGAAGTGATGCTGCTTTAGCATTTGGGAAAAACTTATCTTCAATATAGTCATAGCACCACTGGAAAATAAAGGTATAAACCAAAATACATAAGGTCAAACCTATATCTAAAATAAATGCATCAATCACTGTCATCTGCATCATATATGCAATCATTGGAACAGTCGCAATCAGCAAACCACCCTCAAAACCAATCGCATGTAAAATCCGCACAGGGATCGTTCTTTCCCAATTAAATTTATGCTCTACTTTTTCGAAATAGTGGTTAAAAATCATATTCCAGAAAACTGAAACCACTGCCATAAACACACCAAGTGTTCCGGTCACTTCCATCGGCATGCCAAAAATAAAACTTAATGCAATCGCAATGATGACCAACAAAATTCCTTCATAACTGATTGCATGAATGAGTCTTCTCTTGGAAATCAACATTTTTAAATACTCAATAATAACTTGGATAATGTGCATTTTATTTTTATAATTTTGATTAATCCAATCAGGTTCTTTCAATTTTTTTGACAGATGAATATTAATCAAGAACAACTTCTCATGTTCCAAGCCGTTATGGAAACAGGTTCATTTTCAGCAGCAGCAAGGAAACTCGGTAAAGTCCCCTCTGCTGTGAGTATGTCGATTGCTAATTTAGAAATTGATCTGAACCTGACTTTATTTGAACGTAAAGGCCGCGAACCTACTCCTACAGCCGAAGCACGAGTGCTATATGAAAAAACGGCGCAACTATTGATTGAAATGAATCAATGGAAACAGCACGCACATGCATTAAGTACTGGGCTGGAACCTAATCTTACTATTGTTGTGGTGTCTGAGCTGCTACATACCAATTGGACCGACTATGTTTGCCTGCTAGAAAGTCGCTTTCCCGATCTACAAATTAATATTGTGTCTGCCCCTCAAGAAGATGCGCTTCAAATGTTGTTAGATGGATCTGCCCAACTGGCCCTTATGTTTGAACGTGAGCATTTAGACAATAGAGAACAGTTTGTTGAACTCAAACGTGAAGCCTTAATTCCTGTTATTTCAAAAACCCATCCGCTCGCAAGCCAAGAGCATGTCTCATATGAGCAGATTTTAGGTACTAGACAAATTGTGGTGGCAAGTCGAGATGAAACATTAAAACCCGAATTATTATTTTCAAAACATTACTGGCGTACAGATAACCACCACTCTGCTTGCTTAATGATTTTACGTAATTTAGGTTGGGGTGTACTGCCACAAGAGATGTTTAAAGAAAATCCCGAGTTAAACAACAAGCTTAAAGCATTAGATGTATTTGATTTTACGCCTCGATTTGAATATTACGTTGATTTGGTCTGGAGCCGCGAAAGTGAACTAGGTGCTGCTGCACGGTTTTTGATTGATTATATTCGTAATAAGCGAATGCAACCGGCTCCATAAAATCATTTCAATTTAGATGCAGAACCTAAACGTTTTTCTTTGAAACATAACAATTGATATATCGACAGTATGGATAGAGTTTGTGCTATAAAGAAAACATAAGATTTTTTATTGAAGATGTTGAATATCAATGACTCATACAGCACTTGACCAATTAAAAACATTAACGACCGTTGTTGCTGACAGTAGCGACCTTGAAGCAATTCGTAAATTTCGTCCTTTAGATGCTACGACGAATCCTTCGTTAATTACCGCTGCGGCAGAACAACCAGAAAGTAAAGAGCTCATTGAAGATGCTTATTATCAAGCCAAAGAAGAAGGCTATAAAAATGATGAACTGATTGAAAGAACCATTGATATTTTAACCGTAAAATTTGGTGTAGAAATTTTAAAACTCATTGAAGGCCGTGTTTCTACAGAAGTCGATGCTGCTCTTTCATATGACACCGAAGCGACCATTCAAAAAGCACATGAATTATGTGAGCTTTATAAAGGTTATGGGATTGATCAGTCACGTATTCTGATTAAAATTGCATCGACTTGGGAAGGTATTCAAGCGGCTAAAGTGTTAGAAGCTGAAGGTATTGCTTGTAACCTCACTCTCCTTTTCGGTTTACATCAAGCCCAAGCGTGTGCAGATGCCAAAGTTACTTTAATCTCACCTTTTGTAGGCCGTATTTTAGACTGGTACAAAAAAGCTGAAGGTGTAGATTCTTACCCAATCGAGAAAGATCCAGGTGTGGTTTCAGTTAAGAAAATCTACACTTACTACAAGCAGCAAAATATTCCAACTCAAGTCATGGGTGCGAGCTTCCGTAGCATCGATCAGGTGCTTGGCCTTGCAGGATGTGATTTGCTTACGATCTCTCCAAGCTTGCTAACGCAGCTTGAACAAGATACGCGTACAGTCGATGCAGCACTTGATGCAAACAAAGCAAAACAGGCTGAAGCGATTGTTAGACCAGCTCAAGATGAGCAAAGTTTTAAAGATGAACTTAACCATGACTTAATGGCATTCCAACTTTTACAAGGTGGTGTTGATGGCTTTATTAAAGCGCGGGATCAATTAAGTCCTTTATTACGTCAATCTTTTGGAATTGATGCAGAAATTAAATCTTAAAAACTGCACTTTTCATACAAAATTACCGATTTTTGTTATCATGACAAAAATCGGTTTTTTATTGGGTTTATCGTGTTCGGCATAACAGACTTAACAACATATATTATTGGTACATTCCTAATTGTGTTATTGCCAGGGCCCAATTCTCTTTATGTGATGTCGATTGCTTCACGCTATGGTATTAAAACCGGATATATGGGGGCACTTGGTATTTTTACCGGTGACTTAATTTTAATGCTCTGTACTGTACTTGGTGCAGCTTCTTTATTAAAAGCATTCCCTTGGGTTTTTATCGTACTCAAACTCGTCGGCGCACTTTACTTGTCTTATTTAGGTTTTAAGCTTTTACAAGGCAGCATCCAACGCTGGAAATTACGGAATCAACCCCAAGCAGAAATGGCTGATTTACCTGCTTTAGATAAAGTTCACCCTTATAAAACAGCCTTAAGTATTAGTTTACTCAACCCTAAAGCGATTTTATTTTTCCTGTCTTTCTTTGTGCAGTTTGTTGAACCGGATTATGCCTATCCAGCTTTAAGCTTTTTAATTTTAGCGGTGATTTTACAAATTATTAGCTTTAGTTATTTAACTGCGCTTATTTTCTCTGGAATTAAACTTTCAACTTTTTTCAAACAAAACCATAAAATTGCAGCAAGCGGAATTTTCTTAGTGGGCATTTTATTTTTCGGATTTGGCTTAAAGCTGGCAACTTCAACAATGTAAGCTGCCGAGTCAAGAAAGTCTGAATCTATTAGGTTGTTAAAATGCCAGCATGCCATCTGTTTTAACTTCATTGAGCACAAAAAATGTTCTTACCTGTCTTACCCCAGGTAAGGCAATAATTTTTTCACTATGAAAACGGTTAAAAGCAGCCAAATCTTTAACACGAATTTTTAGAAAGTAATCGACTTCTCCGGCAACCAAGTAACATTCTAGAACATTCTCCAAATCACCTGCTGCTTGTTCAAATGCCTGAAAGCTATCAGGTGTCGAGCGATCCAGCACTACTCCGACCAAAACAATAGTCTCACGTTGCACCATACCCGGATTGATTCGAGCACGTACATCCAAGATGGCCCCAATCTTAAAAAGACGCTGAGTATGGTTCCAACATGACGAAGTACTAATGCCAACAAGTTTTGCCAGTTCAGCATTACTTAAACGTCCATTCTCTTGTAAACAGCGCATAATTTTCAATTCAAGAGGTGTTAAATTTTCAGCCTGCTCATCCATAAAACAATATCCCAAATTCACCGTTTGTTATGAAATAAATAATATCATTAATGGCTATTTAAAAAATATTATTTCATTTTAAAGTCAAAAATAGAAAGCACCTTCTTAAAAAAAATTGTTAGATTTACCTAGCTGAAAACATAGGCAGAAACATATTAATTTTTCAGGGACTTAGAACATTTAGCTATGCAAAAGATTCTTCAAGATTTCTCAATACCAGCCGTATTTGCTGGTTTTATTACCTTTCTTATTGGTATTAGTGTTTCAGCTATTTTAGTGATTCAGGCTGCTCAAGCTTTAGGTGCGTCATCTGAACAAATCACCTCATGGTTTTGGGCTTTAGGCTTAGGTATTGGTTTATCAGGACTCATCCTTTCTTGGAAATTTAAATATACCGTAGCAACAGCTTGGTCAACTGCGGGTCTCGCTTTAATTATGGCAACAGGTAGTGGCTATAGTTTAAATGAAGCAATTGGCGCTTTTTTAGTAGGTGGTTTACTTACTGCGATTTTAGGCTTTTCAGGTATATTCCAAAAAGCGCTTTCCTATATACCACAAAGCCTAACCAGTGCCATGCTTGCCGGAGTTCTGCTTAAGTTTGGTATTTCACTTTTCGCGAGCTTGCAAAATGATTGGACATTTGTTTTATCTTTACTCGCCATTTATGTCATTACAAAAAGATTATGGCCGCGTTACAGCATTGTATTTACCGCCTTGGCAGGTATTGCCCTCTGCCCTGTTTTTTTAGACTTTCATATGCCTACTCTTGAGTGGTCCTTGGCTAAACCCGTTTGGATTAGCCCTGAATTTAGCTGGTCAGCACTTTTAGGCTTAGCATTACCACTTTTTGTGATTAGCATGGCGTCGCAATATCTACCTGGTATAGCCATGATCAAGAGTTATGGCTATAAACCGCACGTTAATCAACTGATTGGTTGGACTGGTTTAACTCAAGTTGTGCTTGCACCTTTTGGATGTTACAGCGTTAATATTGCTGCGATAAGTGCTGCCGTAAGCTTAGACGACCAAGTTCATCCTGACCCAAGCAAACGTTATATTGCGGGTATAAGCTGTGGCTTTTTTTATGTGTTGATGGGGCTATTTGCTGCAACCCTCACAAGCTTACTGATGTCTTTTCCTCATATTTTTATTGTAGCTTTAGCAGGCATTGCCTTACTTGGTACCATTAGCCATAACATTGCGCTTGCGTTTGGTCCAGTTGAAGACCGCGAAGCGGCATTATTTACCTTTTTATGTAGTGCATCAGGTATCCAATTTTTCGGTGTTGGTTCAGCTTTCTGGGGACTGGTTGTCGGTATTGTTGTATTTATGGTTCTTAAATTTAAAACTAAAAAGTAAGGCTTAAACGAAAGAGTTTGCGCTTCATCATTTAGAGAAATTCATAAAAAATTAAACGCAAACTCTCGTTAAATTAATTAATTGTGTTTTTATCCCAAAACGCTTGCCGTATTTGCGGCATTGCATTTAAGTGATTAATGATGTGTTGTGCTTCTTCTGCTTCGATTGAGGTTGCAATTAGCGTTACTTCTATTTCAACCTCTTTTTCTCCAAAAGGTGTGACATCAATATCTTTAGCAGGATAATTATGATGCTTTAAGGTTCGGTTTAATTCATCCATAACGACCTTGCTCTGACTTCGGTCACATATAATGTAAATTACATGTAAAACTTCTGTGTCATCGTCTAACGGACGACGGTCAATGATATGGACAATCGGCCTTAATAGCGTATTGGCAGATAAAATAAAGGCTGTCGCCAATATTGCTTCAATAATTAAATCAGCACCCGCGGCAGCACCTACTGCCGCAGAACACCATAAAGTCGCTGCGGTATTTAAACCGTGGATGTTGCCTTCTTGGCGCATAATGACACCCGCACCCAAAAAACCAATACCCGAAACAACATAGGCAATTACCCGAACAGCTCCATCTGCTCCAGTAAGATTAATTGCAATATCTACAAAAATTGCTGCACCTACCGCAACTAGAACATTTGTTCGAAGACCAGCTGTACGTTGCCTATACTGACGTTCGAACCCAATTAACGCCCCTAAAATAAAAGCAGCCGAGAGACTAATTAAAGTATCAATAATATTTGATAAGTCTGTATGTTGTAGAAATTGCAATTTCATTTTGCACCTATTGTTTTATTGCCAGCCATAACGGCGGATATAGATTTTCTTTACCCATTGAGTAACACACATATAAGCACCTAAAATTACAGGTAAATATAAAAAATAACTTAAAGGTAAAGCTTGTAGTTTTAAATAGCTTGCTAAAGGACCCATTGGTAAGAAAATCCCGATACACATAATCACCGCTGTCATTATTAATAATGGAGTCGCGGCACGACTCTGAATAAATGGAATTTGAGCTGTGCGGATCATATGGACAATTAATGTCTGGGTAAGTAAACCCACCACAAACCAGCCTGATTGGAATAGCGTCTGATGTTCAGGAGTGTTTGCTGAAAATACAAACCACATTAACCCAAAGGTAATCATGTCAAAAATAGAGCTAATCGGTCCAAACACCACCATAAAGCGGCCAACTTCTTCAGGTTGCCAACGCTGTGGTTTTGCAATTAGCTCTTCATCCACATTGTCAAAAGGAATCACAATTTGTGAAACATCATAAAGTAAGTTTTGAATCAATAAGTGGATAGGCAGCATTGGTAAAAATGGAATAAAAGCACTCGCAATAAGTACCGAAAAAACGTTACCAAAATTTGAACTCGCCGTCATTTTGATATACTTCAGCATATTGGCAAAAGTTCTACGGCCTTCAATCACACCTTTTTCAAGAACCATCAGGCTTTTTTCAAGCATGATTAAATCTGCAGACTCTTTAGCGATATCTACTGCGGTATCTACTGAAATACCAATATCGGCAGCACGTATAGCAGCGGCATCGTTAATACCGTCTCCTAAGAAACCAACCACGTGACCATTTGCTTTTAACTGCTCAACAATACGTTCTTTGTGAACCGGACTTAATTTCGCAAAAATGTGGTATTGCTCTACTGCTCTTTTGAGTTGTTGATCAGTTAAGGTTTCAATTACACCACCCAATAAAACTTGATCATAATTCAGACCAATCTCTCGGCACACTTTTTGGGTGACAAACTCATTATCCCCAGTCAGCACTTTTACCGTTACACCATGGGCATGTAAACTCTGTACAGCTTCTTTGGCAGACTCTTTAGGTGGATCAAGAAAAGTAATATAACCTATTAAAATCAGATCACTTTCGTCAACAACTGAATAATTTTCCTGATGATTTTTAAACTCACGATACGCTACTGCCACCACTCTTAAACCATCTCGGTTATAGCGTTGAGTTAATGCCTCAATTGCCACTTCACGTTGCTTTGTTAAAGGCTCTACTTTGCCATTTACCTCGACATAACGGCAAACCTTTAACATTTCCTCAACTGCGCCTTTGGTAATCATACGGGCTTTTTGTTGAGGTGTTTTTACCACGACTGACATACGGCGGCGATCAAAATCAAAAGGAACTTCATCTAACTTCTTGTAACGTAACTTCTGTATTTTGATCTGTTCATCAACAGCTTCTAAAACAGCTACATCAAGCAAATTTTTTAGACCTGTTTGATAATAACTATTTAAAAATGCCTGCATGAGTACAAAATCTGATTTCTCGCCTTGAACATCAATATGTTGGGATAAAAAGATTTTGTCTTGAGTCAGTGTTCCAGTTTTATCGGTACACAGAACATCCATGGCACCAAAGTTTTGGATCGCATCTAGACGTTTAACAATCACTTTCTTTTTAGATAAGAAAACCGCTCCCTTTGCCAAAGTTGAAGTCACAATCATCGGTAGCATTTCTGGAGTAAGACCGACAGCTACAGATAATGCGAATAAAAATGCTTCGGCCCAATCGCCTTTGGTGAAGCCATTAATGAAAAGTACAACAGGTGCCATCACCAACATAAAGCGAATGAGCAACCAACTTACTTTGTTGACACCCATTTGAAATGCTGTCGTGCTCCGATCAGTAGCCGTAACTCTATGAGCCAATGCACCGAAATATGTTTGAATACCCGTACTTAAAACCACTGCCTGAGCTGAACCAGAAACAATATTGGTCCCCATGAATACAATATTATCTAGCTCTAAAGCGCTGGTTTCTTCGAGATTTTTCTGCAACGGAAATTTCTCGACAGGCATTGATTCACCAGTCATTGCAGCTTGAGAGACAAACAAATCTTTAGCAGACAAAATTCTACAATCCGCAGGAATCATGTCACCCGCAGATAATAAAATCACATCACCCGGCACTAAATACTGAATTGGTATTTCAAATTGGTGAGTGGTTTGGTTTTTAGTATCAATGCAATAACGTTCATGCATAAGTTCTAAATCTTCTGCACTGACTTGATGGCGCAATACAGTAGCAGTATTACTCACCATTGCCTTTAAGGCATCCGCAGCTTGATTTGACTTTGCTTCTTGCCAATAACGAAGTAGTGTTGAAAGGATAACCATCACACTAATAATGGTTGAACCCGTTAGATCATCGGTAAAGAAAGCAATCAATGCCAAAAGGCTAAGTAAAATATTGAACGGATTACGGTAGCAATACCAAAGGTGTTGCCACCAAGTTAATGGCTTTTCATGAGTAACCTCATTAAGCCCCACCGTCATTTGTTGGGTATACGCTTGCTCTTCTGTAAGCCCCATCAAATGAGTATCGAATTGTTTTAATAAATCATTTGTTTGAGCCCTTGATGCATTAAGCAAACGCTTAGATAAATTTTTGCTAATTTCTTGAGCATAACTAGATTGATGTAGCTCTTTAAAAGATCGATTACGACCGAAAAAACGCATCAAATGAAATCTTTGTAAAAATGCTGTGAAGAGTCGTTGCCAGAATTTCATCACGAAATCCTCCATTTTTTAAGCGTACAAAGCTCTCGACCTTATTGAAAATAAAGTCTTTTAAATTTTTTAATTTAGAAAGGAATAGGAGATCGTAGACTTACGATGAAGAAGAGAAAATTAGCCCAAAGCCAGACCAACGTTGACGGAATGTCACATAACTGAACATGGTCCGAATGCTTTGAACCGCATGAGACGAATTGTTTACCAAGATTAAAATCTGGTAGATATAACGGTCGTGTATGGAAGCGTATAAAAACATTGGCTTCTCCCCATTTCTAGCGAGAAACTAAACAGATAAATGCTGAAGTGAATGATTACAAATCAAGTAATTTGTATAGGTTTAATCTAATTTTTAACAAAGCTATCTCATTGCAAGATAGCCTCTCCTAAAGGTTACCTTGCTCAGTATTGGCTTTGGTTTAATTGATAATTAAACTCGAACCTCGAACAACTACCCATTTAGGATCTCCGTTAAATAAACTCGCGGCAAGTATAGGTTTTACTCTACAAGGCACAAGATTTTTTTTGTAATTTTTTATTAATTCATCAGTGACTATAACTCACAGTTCTCTAACCACCACTGTTTTCGCCATCTTGTCATGCCATCCTTGTTTTTTAGCATCAAATGCGACCCAAATAAGGCCGATACAAAACACTAAAATAGATGGAATATATCCGATATAGCGAATGAGAGATTGTACGAAAGTTAACTTATTACCTGTCTTTTCATCGAGAACTTTTAAACGCATTAGACGTTTTCCTGGAGTCCCTGCAAAGTAGATCCAACACAAAACAGTATATAAAAATGGAAATGCATAATTTACGATTATATCAAACCAATAGTTTTGCGGTTTACTACTCATACCTGTAGCAAATATGAGATCGTAATCTCCATGATAAAAGATCCATGCGGCTGGAATAATTGCTAAAAAAAGAATAAGAGTATCAATGATCATTGCGCCAAATCTTAACCAAAACCCTGCATATTCATATTTATAGGTCATGTGTTCACCTCGCTTTTGTTATTTTTTACCTAATGCCACAGTAACTAATTTATTCGTCTTTCATCGTAATTGAAATCTTTTTATTTTTAAATACTTAATGTATTTTTTAATTTCCGATTTTATTTAGAATTGTAATAAGTTTTTTGAAAAATAAAAGCTAGATCAATTTAAGTTAAAACAATATATCATATTAAAATATTTAAATTACACCTCATTTGTATGAGGTGAAAACTAATTATATTTATTAAATTAATCATTTATAACCAATGATTATTTCCAGAATAAAACATCAATTTTAAATTCTTTTTTTAGCAAAAAAGCTGCACAGATAAGTCCAATACCGATGATGATTAAAAACATGCTTAAACTTAATAATCCTCCCACAGCAGAGCACAAGCCTAAAATAGCTAAAATATAAAATAAAATTACACTAATACTTGGCATTCAATTTATTCCACTACTTAAAAATAAAAGCAATTTATTCTATCGAGTCTGTAAAGGAATGCTGTTTTCAAATGTTGATTACACCCCATATTTGTATCAACTTAAAAACAATATGTTAATAATTCCTACTAAATGTAAACAACACAAATATAAATGTGATAAATATCACATTTATATTTTATTTAACTTCAAAATAATGTTTTTCAGTAATAAGTTTTATTTTTAGATTTTTATATAATCGATCTTTTGAGTTTTCTAACGAAGGAACAACTTTTTCTGCAAACTTATCATCTGCCATGAGTCTTGCATAAGTTTTATATCCAATTACTAGCTTTTCTGGCTCTTTACCAGTTTGGCGAAATTCCTCGATAAGTTTACTGACTTTCTTTGCTGTTAAATCGGCCATATCTTACTACTTCCCCCTTACATATGATTTGGTTATACGATTTCTGTGTGACAAAAATATGAAAGGTAATTTATTGTAAAGTTCTTCTAAAAAATTAAATTTGGCATAGTCTCAACTCCCTCTTTATCGCCCCTCACTAAAAACATTAAAAATCAAATATATAATTAAATACCATTTAATTTAACTACAAGTGAATTGAATTGATTTCTACCTTTAAACAAATGTGTTAATCTTTAAGTAAGAAAAGCTTCATACATATAACAACTTGTAAATAAGAGGAATAACATTATGAATTACCGACATATTATTGTACCTGTAGATGGTTCTGAGATTTCTTTGGCAGCAGCACGACAAGCCGCCCATATCGCTAAAGCTTTTGGTAGTAAACTTACAGCAATTAGTCTAGTTGCAGTGGACCCGTTTAGTGGTGTTGATTTCTATTACATCTCTCCTGTTGTAAAAGATTATTTTGTTGAAGCGCGTGCTAATGCAGAAAAAACACTTGCGAAAGTAAAAGCCCTTTGCGCTGAAGAAGGTGTTGATATTGAAACACAAATTATTCAAGGTGAAATCTCATCTGATGGCATTCTTAAAGCTGTAGAAGAGTTGGGTTCAGACCTGATTGTTATTGGTTCACATGGTCGTAAAGGTTTCCAAAAACTTATTTTGGGTAGTTTTGCGCAAGATGTTCTAAACAGCACTAAAATCCAAGTTTTGGTGGTAAAAGAATAATTGCTGAGTCGACTAAAAGCCTAATCCATTGATTAGGCTTTTTATCGTAAAAAATGCATAAGTTTTACACAGCTTAAAAACCGTTATAGACTATTGTTCTCTTTCCCTCTATTTTGTGAGTCACGCCAATGAAGTAAGTCTTTTTTCTCATCAATTTTCTCTTTTTTGATGTGCAAAATAGACTATTCTTTAGTGACTTAGCGTCTTTATTTAAAGCTTTACATTCCTATTTTGTACATCCTGTATTTATGAGGTTCTTATGACTCAGCAGGCATGTGTAATATCACAACTCACTTTGGAGTTTCCTTCAAAAGTGATGTTTAAAGACTTGAATTTCTCACTTGAGCATCATCAAGTATCAGCCTTAATTGGCCGCAATGGTCAAGGTAAGTCTTTACTTATGCAATTGCTTCACAAGATTTCACCCATTACAGAAATGCATATCAGTGGCCAAATAAACTGGCAAACCAAGCATGCATATTTATCTCAGCTCACTCGTCTCCAATCAGACACAATTGCAGAAGCTTTAGAGGTCAACCATCTTTACAACGCTTTTCAAAGAGTGGAACAAGGCGAAGCTGAATACGATGATTATGATTTGTTAGAAGGACATTGGGATCTTCCTAATATTTGGGAAGCTTTACTACGATCTGCTCAGCTACCAACCGATTTAGACTTTCCTGTTAAGCAGTTGAGCGAAGGCCAAAAAACCAAGTTAGCCTTATCCGCATTATTTTTAAAAACTGATCATTACCTATTACTTGATGAGCCAAGCAACCATCTTGATCAAGAAGCTAGACAGTGGTTAATTGCTCAGTTAAAGAAACATCCAGTAGGCGCTCTTATTATTAGTCATGATCTGACTTTGTTAAATGAAGTCGACCATATTTATCACTTAAATGAGCATGGCCTACAGCACACTACAGGAAATTATGAAAAATTTTATGCGCAATATCAGTCCCAAATCGAGGCTTTAGAACAGTCAGTACATCAGCATCAACGTGAAGTTAAGCACATGAAGCAAAAGCAGCATGAAGTTTTAATGAAAGCCCAAAAACGTGAGCGTGCTGGCAACAAACTTCGTGACTCAAACTCACAAGCTAAAATTTTGCTCGATTTTAAAAAAGAACAGGCTGGACAAAGTCTAGGAGCAATTCACTCTCAACATCAGCGTCAAATCGATCAAAGCCAGCAAGACTTGAAGAGTAAAAAAGTACTTCTAGAAACTGTTAAGCCCCAACAATTTATATTTCCCTCTTTTCAAAAAAGATCAGGAGAAATTCTTAGAATTGATAACTTAAAACTCAACTATGGGACACAACAACCAATTCATCTCGCCTTAAGAGCTTGTCAAAAGATTCATTTGGTTGGCCGAAATGGTATTGGGAAATCAACTTTGCTGAAACAGATTGATCAATCTGCTGTAACTGCTACAGATGAAATTAAACTGTTTGTAAATTGCTTCTATCTCGACCAGAACTTTAGCTTTTTATTAGACCATCTCTCTGCTGTTGAAAACTTAAGAAATATTAACCTAAATATTTCTGAGTTAGAGTGGAGAAATTTATTAGGTCAGCTTCGGATTCGTGGTGATAAAAGCACATATCCCTTAGCTCAACTTAGTGGTGGCGAGAAGTTAAAAGTTGCTTTACTAGGTTTGAGCCATGCTCAGCCTATGCCTGAACTTTTATTACTTGATGAACCAGAAAATCACTTAGATATCGAGTCAAGAGAGTTATTTGCAAATGCTATTTCTAGTTATGATGGTGCTGTGCTATTAGTTTCACATGATTTAAGTTTTGTTGAAAAATGCGGGATTGTTGATTCAATTTATTTAAATTAACACTACGCTATTTTTATGCCTATATAAAAGCTCTAACTATTAGAGCTTTTATATAAATCTTTTAATTATCATTTTATTTTTTATTATCTAATATTTGTAGATCTAGATTAAAAGAAACTGCTCTATTTCTTTGTGCGCTTTTTTTCATTTGATAAACTTGAACAATATAATCACCATCAACAGGTAGCGTTACTTCACCTGAAAAACCTACAGTCGAACCCACGAATAATGGCTTATCTTTACCAGGCTTTTGACCTGGAGCGAAAATATTAATATAAGCTAAATTACTATAACTATTAATATTAAATTTTAAAATCTGTCCACTTTTTGCAAAAACTCGATATCTTACATCATCATAACCTTGAAACTTTCCGGTTAACGTAGTTTGAGAAGAACCTTTTAAAAAGCTTACTTTAGTCTCAACATTTTTAGCAACTACAGATAATGGTATAGATAAAATCAAACTAGATAGTAATAAAATTTTAATGATTTTTTTCATTTTTAGCCCTCAAAATTATTTTTAAATTATTATAAGAAAGATAATTTTTATTAAATTTAACTTTATGTATAGATTTGATGAGTAGCGTTTGGATTTGTAAGTTATTTCTTCGCTATTCAAAAGTGAGTGTCATTAAACTTAACTTATCAGCCCTTTAAATTTTACAGTCGAAATTTATGGTAATGGCCATAATGAGTTATTTTATCAAAGTGGCTTTAAGTACATGCCATATAAAACCATATGCAATTCAATGCAAGTTATGGAAACCAACTGACACATATAAAAGAAGATTCATATTTTTTTCTCTAGGGCTGTCTTATTAACACAGAATTAGTTTGATCGCTAACAATAGCTAGGAATAGCAAGACACAGCATAGTTATTTTAAAGCCCATCTAACGATAGGCTTTAAAATTTATAAAAATTAGGAGTCTTTATCCATTGAGTGTGGAGTCGTGGTTTTATCTTGCTGTTTAGTATCATTCTCACCTTGGCAAGCCGCCACAGAAAGCGAAACGATTGCTGCTAAACCTAGGGTAGCGATAATTTTAGTCATATCTCACCTCATACAGTTTTAATTGATTAGCTTATAAATACTGGCTATCAATATTACGATCAGCATAGATTTATAGACTTTTTTGTAGTGTTCACAAAGAAATGTAAAATAAAAAAGTATCCCAAAGATTTTAGTTTATTGAATTCATCTTCAGGATACTGCTTCAAATGATTAAAAAATTAAAATCTGTAGCCCACCCCTAAATATGTAATGATCGGATCAATATCAACTTTAGTTGACCCATGAATTAAGCGAGCACCCGTATTTTGGTTAATGACATCAATTTGTGTTCGATTATTTAGTTTTGCATAAGATACTGAGGCAACTGTATACCAAGAATCATTAAAATCATAAGTAAAACCAGCAGTAAATATAGGCGCAATCGCATCATCTGCATCTACTTTAACCACCATATTTCCACTCGACTCTTTACGATCCAAGGCAGCCCCAGCCTTACCATCTAACACATTTTGAATCATATGGCCTGCAGAGATCAGGTCAGAACGAATTTCGTCATTTAGCTTAATATCATTAAAATGAGCATACATTAAACCCACACCTAAATAAGGTCTAAACTTGTTCACCCCACTCTTCCCAAATTGATATTGTGCTTCAATTGCAGGTGTCCAGGCACGAACACTAGCTGCTTTAGGTTTATTGCCTAAATTGGTAATCGGGACCGCTTGACCTAAGGTAATGCCGTTCGGAAAAAGAATTTTAACTAACTCATGTGGTGACAACGCGACACCACTTAATGGAGCCAAGATTTCGCCTTGACCTTTAATATCGACTTTAGGGGGAATGCCTCCAATAAATTGTAAAGACACATTGTCATTGAGGTAATAGTTAAACATAAGCCCTAATGTGTCTGTGTCATCTACTTCAAGGCCAGCATCATTTTGATGCCACTGCTCTAACCCTTGAATCGTTGCCTCACCTGCTACCTCAGGTTTTATATTGCCTTCTTCATCAAGTAAGAGCCCTTTTAAAAAGTCATCATTTAAAGCGAGTTCAAGAAACTCTTTTTGATTAAAAGGTTCACCGCCTACATCTACCTCTGTAGCATTAGGATCAACGGAGTTTAAGAAACTGGTCGGCGAAATGCTTCCAACTTTAGCAACTGTTCCATTTTTAACACTTGTATTGATATTAAATGGATTAGCTTTACCTTGAGGCATTACATGTAACCAACCTGCCGAGACAGAAAACCGTTTTACTCCCTCTGCATAACTCATATTTGCAAATATCAATAATGAGCTGGCTATTACTATTTTCGATAATTTTATTTTCATTTTTATTCCATCCTAGAAATGCATATTGCTAACTCTGCAATATGTTCTTGGAATATAGCCAAGTTATATTTTTTATCAATTAGTATAATTTTTAAGCAAATAAATTTAAGTTAAATCCATCACATTTTCATATATAAATTGATGACTTAGTTATCTTAATTAGCAGACGAACGGTAAAATTTTAGTTAAAAATGATTTTATCAAATGGTAAAAAATAGAGGTGAAAACCAGTGCTATTTTGATACTTAGCTCTTTTTTAGAATTATAAAAAAAGCACCCTTAGGTGCTTTAAAAAAATAACTTCATTAAAACTTATATTGTAGTGTTAGCGCCGCATTTCGAGGGGCACCTAAAGTAATTTGGCCATATGCCGGGAAAACACCGTAATATTTTTTATCAAATACGTTGTTAATATTAAGCTGAGCCGAAAAATCTTTTGTAATTTGATAACGAGCCATAAGGTTTACAAGTGCATAATCTCCTTGCTCAACTTTCTCAATAACTTCTTTGGGATTTTCGGCATTAATATAGGTACTGCTTTGCCAATTTACCCCGCCACCCACGGTTATGTTTTCTAATTTGCCCGGTAATTTATAGGTGGTAAATGTCTGAATCATCTTGCGAGGAAGTTGGGTATTAACATCGGCATCATTTGCATCTTTGGCAGAGAACTGGCTATAACCTGCTGTAATATTCCAGTCTGGTGTGATTTGTCCACTTACTTCAACTTCAAAACCTTCACTCGTCGCACCTTTTGCTGCCCGATAATAGGTTTCTTTTACCCCGTTACGAGTAACTTGTCCTGCTTCCTGAGCTAAATTGTCTTGCTTAATATGATAAAGCGCTAAAGTACCATTCAAACGTCCATCAAACCATGCAGATTTTAAGCCTACTTCAGTACTGTTTCCTTCAACCGGGTCTAAATAGTTTCCATCAAAGTCTTTATTGTCTTGAGGCTGAAAAATACTGGTATAACTTGCATATGCAGTATAGACATCATTGAAATCATAGATAATACCTGCATAAGGAACAAATTCGTGGTCATATTTTATGGATGAACTACGACCATATATATTCTTTTCATAATTTGTAAAACGCCCACCTAAAATAAATTTTAGAGGCTCAATCGGATTTAAATAAGTCGCAGCGAATAGTGCATTTTGTTCAATATTATATTTTTCATTGAGTGTAGGTGCATTCCACACTGGCTCAGGCATGCTGCCGTTCCATTCAAAGAAATTGCCAATTTCCATTTTTGTATCAGTTGAACGAGCATACGCTGTAAAGTCCTGATTGGAATATTGATAACCCAAAACAACCTTTTGCTCTAAGCCCCACAAATCAAAACTACCATTGAGCTGCAAAGAAGCGTTATCTTGCTCTACCTCAAGGTCATACGCTGATGCATAAGGAGATAGCCCTAGACCAGTATTTTTGTCTACACTACCCGAAACATATAAAAGCTTTGAATTAGCATCACGCTTACCATGAGAATAAGACAGTTTAGCTGACCAGTTGTCATTAAATTTATGAGTTAAATCTGCAAATAGATTGGTATATTTAACATTCCAACGTGTCCAGTCAGCACTTGTAGTGGTATTTTTAGACCAGTTCGTTTTTGTGCCATCACTAAACCAGACAGGTAAACCTCCCCACATTGGTCCACGCGGATCATCTTCTTGATAAGTTACCCCACCCGATAAAAGGGTATTTTCAGATAAATCTGCTTCAGCACTTAACAGTAAAGTTAGCTTTTCTTTAGACAACAAGTCGGTATAGCTGTCGCCTTGTTCATATTGGGCCACTGCTCGTCCACGTACTGTCCCTGATTGATTAAGGGAGTTGGCAATATCACCCATAACACGGTAATTATCCCAACTCCCTGCACTCACTTCTACGTTAGCAGTTGGCTCTGTACTCGTAGCACGCTTACGAACCATATTAATCGCAGCAGATGGATTTCCAGCACCAAATGTAAGACCTGTTGCCCCTCGAACTACATCAATATGATTATATAAGGCCATACTTGAGAAAATTTCACCTGAAGACCAAGGCAAGCTATATGTGGTGGGAATACCATCAATAATATAATTATCTACTACAAAACCACGTGAATAGATTCCGCCTCGGTTGGTTTCATAACGGTTGACACTTACCCCTGTAACATTTTCAGCGACCTCAACCAAAGTTGACAATTGCTGGTCTTGTAAACGCTGTTGAGTAATGACAGAAACAGATTGTGGAATCTCACGAACGGATAAACCCAGTGGAACCGCTGTATCTGTTTTCCCTGCTATATAACTTTTTTCATTTTCTTCGCCACTTCCAGCTTTTACTTTAATGGTAGGAAGAGTTCCATATTCCGAAGTCTGCTGATCAGTCTCTGCATGCGCTGAAATTGTGCTCATTGCTATAGCAAGTGCTAATGCATTAATTTGAAAGTGTTTCGTAGTCCTTTGCATAATCTTTAAGTAGCTTTAAAAAAATTACATGAATAATACAAAGAATAATTATCATTTGATACCGATTATCAATATTACTTTCATTTATTTTATTTATGGATTATACAAGTTTTTATGATTGAAATTTATTCCTAACTAAGCCTATTGATGCTAAAAATAAAAGAGTAGCTGAGAAAAACGGATCAAACTTAAGATGAATATTTTTATTCGTGATGAGCGAGAAGAAGATATTAAAGAAATTGAAGAATTGACTAAAGCGGCATTTCTAAATGCTGAACATACGAGCCATACTGAACACTTTATTGTTAATAATTTAAGAAAGCACAAACAACTTACAGTCTCTTTAGTTGCGGTTGAAGATAATACTATTGTTGGGCATGTGGCAATTTCACCAGTGCAAATTTCATCAGGTGAAAAGAATTGGTATGGCTTAGGACCTATTTCTGTCGCGCCGAATAAGCAAGGACAAGGTATTGGATCATTGCTTATGAATAGCTCTTTAGAAAAATTAAAAAAATCAGGCGCAAAAGGTTGTGTTTTATTAGGTGATCCAAAGTATTACAGTCGCTTTGGTTTTAAGGCATACCCTGACCTAAAACTACCTGGTGTGCCCCCTGAATACTTCCAAGCCTTAAGTTTTCAAAATTATGTTCCTAAAGGTGATGTAAGCTACCATGAAGCATTTAATGCCCAAGACTAATTTAGAATTTTCTTTATTAAAAATAGATTTTATTAATTATAAGAAATACAAAAGTCTAATTTATCAATTGGTTGCTTAAAACAGGTCCATGAATCTTTTTCCGGTTTTTCAATAATTTTTTTAGTTTTTAAATCACGATAATAAATAGTCGCATCTTTTAAATTCGACAAATTACTTCCTACAGAAACACATGAATCGTTATTTGAACAAATATTTGATTCTTTAATAAAAACTTTTGTATTAGCAAAAGTTAATCTTTCAAAGTTAGATGTCGAGTTATTTGTAGAAGAAAGTAAGCAAGGCTCAGTAATATTTCTACCATTCACTACAAAACAACTTTTACTGACTTCGAATGGCACTTGAGCAAAGGAGCTTGTAGCATAAGCTAATAGAAATAATATAATAAGGCGCTTCATGTTCTTTCTCTCTATATAATCAACATCTAGTCTAAAACTGCCTATAAATATTTAGACTATATTTTCAGTTCGCTATTTATAATACCTGTATTAAGATAAGTTAAATATTTACTATTCGATAAATTTTACAAAATATTAAAGCATTAGCTTATAGGCTACCTAACAATCGCAAAGTTATTCATTAAGCACTTTCCAATCGGTTCCAATTTGTGCCAAAGCTGGTAGCTCATCACTATTAAAAACATTGTAATTAGCATCTACAGCGAATCGATAGAGTGGTATTGAATCTGCCTCTGTTTTCTTAAAAAAACTAAAATCTTCAGTGATATGTATTAAGTCTTCTGCCCTATTATCTATTCCCAATTTGTTTCCACTGGCACCTGACGGTATATGTATATAACTTTCACAAGTTAATTCGACTATATTTCCATCTAGATCTTGATATGAACATTTCATGTTTAAACCCTTCCGTAATTTTTATAGATGTGTAGAAAAACTTAACATGCTATACAGATAAGTTATGGAATTTTTTATGATGTAATTGTTTAAGTATGTATATGGCAAAAGAAAACCGCCCCAGAAGGCGGTTGCTGAAATTTTCCAGCGATTATAAAAGTGCGGTGGACACACACTTTTATATGGCTTTAAACCAGATTTATTTTTTTATTATTTTTCTGATATTCTTCAGAATTAAAATAATTCACAATCATCTTTGCATTTTCTTCCGATACTGCTTTTTTATTTTCAACTACCGTCTGAGCTTCTTTTTTTGCGTTAAAGTCGGCTGGCACAATACTTGAAAGTGGTGGTAATTTTGGCTGCCCGCCAACCGTGATTCTTTCAATAAAGCTCGCTAGCCACATAATATATTCACCTTTATTTTTATATTTAGGCATTAAACTCATGTCGAGTTTAATCGTGCATTCACTTAAAGGTTTACTTAGGCATTCTTCAAAATCGATAAAATTGTATTTGAGTTTACAGGGAGTTCCCTTTATCTCTTTACGAATAATACTGACCAAGTTATTTAGTTGTTCGATCAGGTTATCTGAAAACAATTTATCTTCTTCTAGTTTTTTATAAACCTTCTCGGCAATTATTAGAAATTTTGGCATATTTCCTTCCCTCTTATATTGACCATCGCGATTGATCAGACTTTTAGGGAAGTATGATGAATATATTATTGCAATATGTAAGTGTTGAAATACCAAATGTAATCTATAAGAGTGTTCTGAAACTGACTTCCATAACGAACCACAGCAATGAATAAAAATGCAAAATCCATCACATTTTCAATCCGAAAAATTTTTATAGTTAGTAATAATTTTCTAAAAAAATTAAGCTCATCAATAATATTATTTGACCGGTATTTTTTGGTTTTTTTGAGTAAAAAATAGAATATAGAAATATTTGAATTATTTTTATTTTACTGCCTTGCTGAATAACCAAGTTGCCTAGTCGAGGGGCTAGAACGTTAACCGTGTCTTCAGCAAGGTCTTTTATGATTATGTTTTAGTTTGATACTGCTCACGCACCGCTTAAAGCTGCTTCAAACATTTCAATAATTGCTTTGGCTCCTTCTGCCTTTTGCCTTGCGTCCCGATCGTCAAAGATAACCGTTTCGTCATTTAGTTCACTCACATATCGCCGAGCTTCGTCTAGAGCTCTCCTTATTTTTTGTACTTTATGTTTGTTTACGTCTTTGGCAATGGTTGGCGCATATCCTCCACGTTTAGCGTTTTTAAGTTGTCTAGCTCTGTTCTCAATTGCTGTAGCCATTCAAACACTCCAACTCACCTAACAAATCTTAGTAAAGCAACTTTATTGTTTGTTATTCTTAAACATTTAGTATTTTCTTTGTTCAAAGTGTCAAATTTGTTACTTAAGCCTTACTCCTGCAAGTTTTAGATTGAGTTTGCTTAAAATCTTTTAAGCTACAATGTGCATGTAGCTTTCAAAGTCAACTTATACAGCTATTTAATAATAATTTTCTAAGAATAGTTATAAATTAATGTATAAAATTATTAAAAAGATGCTATCTATTTGAAAATAAAATAGATAGCACGCTAACAGTTGTTTATTCTACTGTTAATTTCTGAAAATCATGGCCTGAAGGTGCCTGATACACTCTTAAGCCAAACTCAGGCAAAATCGCAATCAGATGATCAAAAATATCGGACTGAATTGCTTCATAAGAAACCCATGCAGTGGTATTGGTAAATGCATAGATTTCTAACGGTAAACCTTCACTCGTTGGTTGTAGTTGGCGAACAATAAGCGTTTGATTTTGAGCAATCCCCTTATGCTGGCGCAAATAGAATTCAACATATGCTCTAAATGTTCCAATATTGGTTAAGCGTCTTTTGTTATAACGTGACTGACTACCTAAATGCTTATTAAATTCGTCAATCTCAGATTGCTTGGCATTGAGGTATTGATCTAGCAATAAAAAATCTTTGAGTTTTTGTTGCTCTTCTTCGGTCATGAAGTGCACGCTAGTTTGATCGATATAAAGAGAACGCTTCATACGGCGACAGCCCGCATTACTCATACCACGCCAGTTTTTAAAAGTGTCTGTCACAAGTTTATTGGTTGGAATCGTGGTGTATGTTTTATCAAAGTTTTGAACGGTCACTGTGTGCAATGAAATATCAATGACATCACCATCAGCATTGAGCGATGGCATTTCAATCCAGTCCCCAATACGTACCATGTCATAAGAGGCAATTTGTACACTCGCGACCAATGACAAAATCGTATTTTGGAAAACTAACATTAATACGGCTGCCATTGCACCGAAGCCAGCCAACAACGTAAATACATCCTTTTTCAGGAATGTACCCAAAATCATTAATCCGCAAACAACAAAAATAATGAGTTTAACGAGTTGCAAGTAACCTTTAATCGGCTTGTTTCTAGATTTTGGATTACGCTGATAGATTAAATTAAATATATTTAATAATTCACTAATGGTGAGCGCAATCGTGAGAAAAATAAATGCCTGTGCGCCCATCTGTACTAAAGCAATCGCTTTTTCCGACAAATGCGGAACGGTGGTAATACCATTCATAATAACAATGGCCGGCACAATATTGGCAAATCGCTTAATGACACTATGCTGGGCAAAAACTGACTGGTTGAGTGACTTAATTTTAGTCACTAAATGACGTATTCCCCGAACAATAATTCGTTTAGCAATGAAATTTGCTAATGCAGCAAAAAGGATCAAAAGTGTGAGCGAAACTAGCATTTCTAGCCAAGGATAGTTGCTTAACTCAGCTTGAAGATCACGATAAAAATTAAAAAAATCCAAAACCTACACCTTAAAACTTTATTTTCAATAATTTTAAAGTGTTCATGTGTTATAGATTAAGGCTTGTTTACATATGTCGTCATAAATACAACAAGGAAGTAATATTCAATCGTAAAATTAGATAAAAGCTGATCACTACTATTCGACTAGACAATAAATAGATTAACAAGTATGGAATAGGTGGAAAGATATTGATCTCAAGTCACTGTTTTTCTTTGTACCTATATAAAAAGAGATTTTTATTCCTTAAGAATGCTACAGATGAACAAGTTTTAAGACTTTTAAAATGTATTAAATTAATCAAAACTCTTAACTCTCTTAGAAGATCTTTTGTTATTTATGTTTATTTAAGAGCCACAAATACTTCTATTATATAGATTAATAATATTATTAATTAAAATCATTCTCATTTATAATTCGACGAATTTACAATCACTCTCAGGGCGAGAAAATGGGAAATAAGATAAAAAGTAATAAACTTTTTACTAGGAAGTCTGAAGCAAAAAATATCATTCCACTTCTATCACTTGGTGGAGCCATCTTTCTCTCAAACTCGGCCTTTGCAGCCTCGCCTTCTGAGACAACAGATGCTGAAAAAAAACCTGAAGCACTCCCTACAATTACAATCACCGCTTCACGTGCAGATGAACTTTCTACATCTGCCAAACAAGTGACCAAGCTAGATGAAAAACAAATTGAACTTTTAAGAAATGGTTCATCTGGAAATATTGCAACTGTTTTAGCTAAAGCCGTACCGGGCCTTTCCGACTCAAGCCGAACCATTACCGATTATGGTCAAACTTTACGGGGCCGTAATGCCCTCATCTTGGTCGATGGCGTTCCAATGAACCTGACACGCGACACATCAAGAGGTCTTTCAGCTATCGACCCTGAAAGTATTGCTAACATTGAAGTCATTCGCGGTAGTAACGCAATTTATGGTAGTGGCGCTTCTGGCGGTATTATTTCAATTACCACGAAAGCGGCTGGTGGCGAACCTACCGCCAAAACAGTCGTTGGGCTACAAACACCTTTAACAAATTTCCGTTCTAATGCTTTAAGTGGCGATATTCATCAATATTTTACAGGCAGCTTTAACGCTTTTGACTATGCACTCGACTTTGGTTACCAACGTATTGGTAGTCCGTACGATGCAAGTGGTGACCGTGTTGCTCCAGAACCAAGTCAGGGTGATTTATATGATTCTGATGGCTATAGCATCGGCGGTAAGCTTGGTTACCATATTGATGACAACCAATATGTCCAGTTTGCTGCAAACTACTATAATGCCGAGCAAGATTCAGATTATGCATCTGACCCAAGTGTGAAGAATGCCCCTGCCGGAACAGTGCCAGCGAAAGCAATTAAAGGCTTAAAGCTAAAAGACCAAAATAAAAACGAAAACCAGATATACAATTTAACTTATAACCATAAAGACTTTTTTGGCAATAAGGTTGATGCCCAAATTTATTACCGCGACTTCTTTACTCGTTTTTCACCATTTGATGCACGAAAAAATGCAAATCGTGGTGGACAAGTCGATCAGATCTATCAAGAAAATAATGTACTCGGTAGCCGCTTAACTGTGACTACACCACTTGAGTTTTTAGGTGACACCTCATTGGTTTGGGGTGGTGACTTTAGCCGCGAAAAAAGCGAAATGCCTTTAGATATTTTTGATCAAAAAATTTATGACCAATCTGGTGGCTTAGAGTTTGTAAAAATTGGCAAACTTATTTATTTACCTGAACTCACCACACAAAGTATTGGTGGTTTTTTACAGTTAAAGCATCGCTTTAATGACCAATGGTCGGCAGAAGCTGGTACGCGTTATGAAGACAGCTATGCCCAAATTGATAGCTTTGTTCCATTATCACAATTAGGCAAAACTAACCCTTACACCGTTCAGGGCGGAAAAGTGAAAGCTGATGCATGGTTGTACAATGCTAATGTGACTTTCTCTCCAAACGACCAACATTCAATTTATGCATCGTTTAACCAAGGTTTTCAATTACCTGATGTAGGTTTAATTATTCGTAATGCTGGTGAAGGTTTTAACCTTGGTTCGTCATTCTTAGAACCTGTAAAAGTCGATAATTATGAGTTGGGCTGGAAAGGAAATTTCAATAATTTTTCTTCAAGCTTAGCGGTCTTCCACTCTACTTCTGACCTTGGTGCTGTACAATCATTCAACAATGGTTTAGTCCTCGCTAGAACTAAAGAAAAAGTCACTGGTGTTGAAGCAACTTTTGACTATCTGGACGATGCCAATGTTTGGGGAACTGGTGGTAGTGTTACATGGATGAAAGGCCGTGAAAAACCGCAAAATGGTACTGAACAAGATATGACAGGCTTCCGTATCCCACCGTTAAAACTCACAGCTTACGTTTCTTATAGTCCAACTGAAACTTGGACAAATCGTCTACAAGCTACTTACTTCGGTTCAGAAGACTACCGTTTACACGGTATAAATAGTTTTGGTCGCTATGATGTAAAAACTTATACAACAGCAGATTTAATCAGTAGCTTTGCGCTTAACAAAAAAGACACTGTGACGATTGGTTTAGAAAACATGTTTAACCGCAAATACTATCCTCTCTATAGCCAATTATTAAGATCGGGTAATAACACTAGCCATTTAGTGGCAAATGGTGCAACGCTGAAAGTTTCTTATAGCCATAAGTGGTAATTGAGATTTTAGTTAGTAACTAACATTATAAAAGCCCCATTATCGGGGCTTTTGTTTCTTATAGAGCGCTGTTCTAAGAAAACTTCGATATAAAATAATCTAATAGTTTATCCTTTTCATCCACTTGGTTGTTACCGAGTTGCTGAATGATTGTGCCCTCCACCATATATACAAATAGCTTGGCATCATTAAAAGAAGCATCCGCATTTAGCATTCTAAGCTGACTGTAAATTTCATTTTTGAGCCATGTTCTATAGCGCATTGCGGTCTGATAGGCGTTGGGATAACTATTTTTAATCTCAAAAATAGCTTTAAATAATAAGTAATACGGCCCTTCTAAATCGGTATGTAAATAATAAAGCTTTTTGAGTTTATCTATTGCGGCAGTGTTTAAGTCATACTCGACCATTGCGACCACTTGTTCTTGGAGCTTTTCTTTTTGCACCATCAGGCAGATTTCAATAAGTCGCTCTTTGGAGTGAAAGTAATTATAAAAAGTGGCTTTCGTAATTTCTGATTCTTTCACTATTCTGTCGATCCCAATAAGGTGGAACCCACGGTGATGAAACAGATCAATCGCTTTATTTACAACGTATAAGGCACGTGTTGGGAGAACTAAATTTGGCATAGTTTTACCGTTATAAAATTTTTTGTTGGATGTAGAGATAAAAAAGCCTGTGCCCTTTTTGGGAGAAAAAAGGCACAGCAAAGCCGTAAAGACTGTGCTTGGCACATCTCAAGTTTTATTATTGATACAAATTTTTGAGCCGTAATAACCTAAAGCCTGAAAACCCTAAAGGCCATCAAGCTGTTTAAAGATGATTTAAGTAGTATCGTTATAGCTTTTGGCAGTGAGAGCCAAGAAATAATGAATGCGCAAAGCCAACTCCTTCTATTGGGAGTTCTGCCAGGCATTAAAATTATGGTGGCAACGGAAGCAGGTTAGCAGACTTGGTAATACACAAGCACACCCAAAGGTGTCCCACTCCCGTCCTACCGCTACAGGAGGAGACGAGAAGCTTACACACAAGACTATTCCTCAGAAGGAATAATTCTGATGCGGTATTACAGGCGGTCTGCTAAAACCGACTGGCAATGTAGGCCAGTCCGGAAAGGATATTATCCAAGTTACGTGCAGTCAAGCACGCAAAATGCTATTTGCTTTAAAATAAATCATTAAAAAGTAAGGGTAAATAATTTAGCTTCATTATTAAATGAGGGTTTATAAAATCGAAGAAATTTATATAGATATATAAGTTTTGATAGGCCAAAATGAATGTGTACTTTAAAACTATTTTATAAAAAACTGTAAATAAGTCTGAATATAAGAGGACATTTAATGAAGAACTTTCTCACCCAGAAAATGTACGTAACTAGAGCTTTATTTTTTGCTGTAGGTGTTATGGCTTTGAATGTTTCCCCTATTGTTATTTCTACTACTCATGCAGCGACAGAACAAAAAATGGATAACTTATCGACTACACTTTCATTAATTTTTGCAGATAAACCCATAGAAGCTTCTTTATTTAGCCCTCAATTTTTAGGACAAGTTCCCATCACACAAATTCAAAAAATCGTTGATGATTTAAAAGTCTCTTTAGGTGCACTTAAAAGTATTAATGTTTCAAATGGCTCTGGGACTATTAATTTCGAAAAGGGAGAATTACCCGTTTCAATTAGCTTAAATGAGCAAGGACAAATTAGTACTCTTTGGTTTAGTGCGCCTCATTTTAAGACAATAAGCCTAGACGAAATGGTTAAAGGTCTACATGAAAATGCAATCGGTAAAACCTCTCTTTTAGTTATTGTAGATAACAAGCCTGTGGTTGTAGAAAACGATAAAACCCCTATGGCTGTCGGTTCGACTTTTAAATTACTGGTTTTAAAAGCTTATGAAGATGCAATAAAAAAAGGCGAATTAAAAAGAGAAACTATTGTTTCTTTAAAAGAAAAGAATCGCTCATTGCCAACTGGAGTTTTACAAAACTTGCCTGCTGGTACGCCTGTAAATCTCGAACTTCTTGCGCAGTTAATGATACAAATTAGCGATAATACAGCAACCGATAGCTTGATAGAGGTATTAAAGAAACCTCGTATAGAAGCGTTGTCACCTAGAAATTCTCCTCTGCTGACGACACGAGAGCTATTTCAACTGATTGATCCAAGTAATGAAAAGCTCAGAAATAAGTTTAAAACAGGAACAAAGTCGGCTCGTCTAGAAGCACTCGCTGAGCTAGACAAACTGCCACTACCAAGTGTGAGTAGCATTGGAAAATCGGCTACTTGGCAAGATGCTGAATGGTATATGTCAGCCCATGAGATTTGTCCTCTTCTTGAAAGTGTTCAAGATGCTCCGGCTCTGAACAGTTCTTTAAATCCACTTTTTAAAAATTTAAATTGGCAAAAGATTGGTTTCAAAGGTGGATCCGAATACGGCGTCATCAACTTTTCTGTGATTGGAAAAACTCAAAAAGGCCATAAAGTGTGTGCCGTATTTACCGCAAATGGAAATGAGCCACAACCCGAATCAAAACTAGCAATATTATTTACAGGCATACTTCAAGCTGTTGATTCTATGAATCATTAAGAATAAAAGCCCATCATGATTAGAAGGTTTTTTAGCACCTCCTTATGATGGGCTATTTTGATTTAGAGTTATTCAAAGAATAATCGTAAAAGTATTTTAATTAAACTGAACAATAGATAGAAATTCGCTATAAATATTAATCTATTTATAAAAGATGCTAAAAATGAAAAAAGTTCTCTTGTTTGACCTAGATCAAACTATTCTTAACCGAAATGAATCACTTTTAAAATTTCTTAACTGGCAAGTAAGCTACTTAAACTTAGTACCCCATGAGCTAAAAAAATCTTTTATTAACCGATTCATAGAGCTAGACAATAACGGAAGCGTTTGGAAAGATATTGTTTACAGTCAATTAATTAAAGATTTTAATATCAAAAAATATGATACATCTGAATTGCTGCAATCTTACATTAATGATTTTAATAAATTCTCTACAGCATTTGAAAATGCTCCAAAAACTATTCAAAATCTTCATGCTCAAGGATACACATTAGGCTTAGTATCCAATGGAAAAACACCTTTTCAGGAGAAAAATTTTTATGCTTTAGAATTAACGGACTATTTTTCGATTATCGTGATTTCTGAAGCTATAGGTTTAAGAAAACCAGATCCTGAAATCTATTTATACACTTGCAATCAACTAGATTGTAAGCCATCAGATTGTATTTTTATTGGAGACAATCCCAAAGCAGATATAGAAGGTGCCAAAAAAATTGGTATGAAAACAATATATTTTCATCCAACTCTTACCCTTCATCCTTCTCTTTCAGATGCAAGTATTCATCATTACGATGAACTTGAAGAAACGGTTAGAAGGTTAATTAATCCGCCTCATTTTTAATCTAATACGCACTATATGAAAAAGGCTAATTTAAATAATTAGCTAAATTATTTATCTTGTTTTATATCGTATGAATATTTTTGAAAAAACGAAGTCTTGAATATTATAGATAATACTTGCAGGAAAAAAATGATGGAAATTTCATTAAGATTCGCGACCCCTGCCGATCTCAAAGTTATAAACGAACGCTATGCCGAGATTGATTTTGTACCATCACATGATAATGAACTTATTGTACTAGCTTCTATTGATGAGAAAATTATTGGTCAAGGTAGAGTTGTGGGTATTGATGCTAACAGCGGCGAGCTTGGTGGAATTTATGTTTTTCCGGGCAATGAAGGGTTAGGAATCGCCCGTAAGGTAGTTGATTTCTTAATTAAAAATTCAGATTTTTCTATGCTTTACTGTTTACCCTTTGCCGAGTTAGAGGGCTTTTATAGCTCTATGGGTTTTGCTGCTGTGAAAGACATGGCTCAGGTTCCAGAAGCTGTGCTAAAAAAACATGAGTGGTGTAACAGTAATTACGACAAACCGGTTTTGCTTTTAGAAAGAAATAAATAAAAGAATATCTATAAAAAAACCGCCCCAGAAGGCGGTGGCTGAATTTAAACCAGCAATATATAGAAGTATGGTGGACGAATACTTCTATATTCTTTTACGAAGGAGTTTTATTGGTTTTCATAAAATCTTCCGATTTAAAATATTTAATAATCATATCTGCATGCTCTTCTTTAGGAGGAGCAACGGTTACAGGAAATGATTCTTTAGAAATTTTAAATCCGTGCGGAATTAATTGTGAAATTGGTGGAAATTTAGGTTTTCCGCCATCGGTAATTCGCTCGATAAAACTTGCTAACCAGAGCAAATACTCTCCTTCGTTTTCAAACTTCGGCATTACACTTAGATCAACTTTGACTTTACATTCATTAAGAGGCTTCGTGAGCTGCTCATCAAAATCAATATAATTGAACTTAAGTTTAAACTCAGTCCCTTTAATAGCCTTACGTATCTGACTGATTAAACAATTCAGATTTTGTGTAAGGTCATTGGTGAATAAGTCGTCTTTTTTAATATTCTTATAAACCTTTTCAGCCACGGCTAAATACTTTGGCATTTTTACCCTCCTCAATCTCAATTGTTATAAAGTTTTGATCTTAAAATGTTTTATGGTTCTGATTATGATTAAACAAATGTAAAGGAGTGAAACAATATTATACTCAAACGTAAGTAGTTAAAGCTTTATGTAAAGACTATTAAACAATCACCTAAAAAAATTATGGTTTTGATAACTCATCCGCAATTTTTTTAAAAATATTATTATCTTTTGAAATATTTATTTTCAATTAAAATTTACCATTTGGTAAAATTAATACGGTCTCATTTGCTGATCTCGTCTTACGAGTCCTAAAACTGATCTACGAACTCTTATTTCATCTTCAGAAAATGGTAAATGCTCTTTTAGCTCATCTATAGAAAGTGAATTATTTTCTATTAAAAAACAGTCTTGTTCGGTCGTCCAACGTGAAGCTATTGATTCAGTTTGTTTCCAGTAACGTTTCATATGCCCTAGTAAATTAATCAGTCTAAAAGCTTACGATGAGTGCAAGCTTTTTATAGATTTTGTGCAGAAAGAAGAGTAGGAATAGTACCGAAATACTCAAAAATAAAAAAGCCAAACACCTCAATAAAACATTGTTAACTATTTCAAATGACTTTTTCGGTAATAAATGACATGCTAAATTATTAAATTTTTACTAATAGGAAAGAATGAAATTGAAGCATGACTTTCCCTCACGCTTTGTTTTCTGTTCACATAGAATTTTCTGGCAGCGGCCTGTTTTGCGCTTGCTGCTGGTAAGCAAAGCTGGTCTACAGAACAAAGAGCCCGTTATGCTCAGGAATAATTTTAAGCTCATGTAGTGCCAAAATTACTAATGAGCTAAAGTATTATTCTCTTTAATACCCCATACAAATGTTCTAAATATTTATTTAAGCCGTGTATATAAATTAATTTTTTAATATACAAATTAAATTCTAATATTAATTTCTTTCAATTATAATTTAAAACAATGATGGGATTAAAAAAACCTATTACAAAATATTTAAAAATCCTTTAAATACAATACATTAAAATCAATAAAGCATACTTAACCCTTTAAAAAATCGTCTTATTAAACTATTGATTAAATTTAGCTTTGTTTCAATTTTGATATTAATAAGAAAACTAGATAGTAAGGGATATTTACTGTGAATCAGACTCAACATCACACCACGGAAGTTGCAATTTTAGGTGCAGGCCCAGTTGGGTTAACAATTGCAAATTATTTAAGTAAACAAGGTGTACAAGTTACTGTTATTGAACAACTAGACCAACTCATTGATTATCCAAGAGCGATTGGTATTGATGATGAATCATTACGTACAATTCAGTCAGTAGGGTTAATCAAACAAGTTTTACCGCACACCACCCCTAATCATGCTATGCGGTTTTTAACACCCAAAGGTCGCTGTTTTGCGGATATCCAGCCTATGACTCGCGAATTTGGCTGGCCACGTCGTAATGCATTTATCCAACCCCAAGTTGACCGTGTTTTACTGGAAGGTTTAGCAGCCTATCCAACCACGGAGGTGCGTTTTTCACGTCAATTAAATAGCTTCACTCAAGACAAAGACCATGTAACTTTAAATTTAACGACTAAAGATCAAAAGCAGGAAATTGTTCAAGCGCAGTATTTAATCGCTTGCGATGGCGGGAATTCATTTGTACGCCGTACACTTAACATTAATTTTGAGGGTGAAACTGCTCCAAACCAATGGATTGTTATTGACCTTGCCAACGATCCACTAGCGACGCCTCATGTATATTTATGCTGTGATCCAGTACGTCCTTATGTATCGGCTGCTTTACCACATGGTATTCGTCGTTTTGAGTTTATGGTAATGCCAGGAGAAACTCAGGAAGAACTAAGTAAACCCGAAAATATTAATCGTTTATTGCGTAAAGTTTTACCACATACCGACAATATTGAAGTAATTCGTCAACGTGTCTATACGCACAATGCACGTATTGCAGACCGTTTCCGTGTAGACCGTATTTTATTAGCTGGAGATGCAGCGCATATTATGCCTGTATGGCAAGGCCAAGGTTACAATAGTGGCATGCGTGATGCTTTTAACCTTGCTTGGAAGATGGCTTTAGTCATCAAAAAAGTTGCAGGCCCAGAAATTCTAGATAGTTACCAATTAGAAAGAAGAGATCATGCTCAAGCCATGATTAATTTATCTGTTCTGGCAGGCCATGTACTTGCTCCACCAAAGAAATGGCAAGGTGTTGTGCGTGATGGTATTGCATACGTATTAAATTACATACAACCAATAAAACGTTATTTGTTAGAAATGCGTTTTAAACCCATGCCAAAATATCATCAAGGCATCTTGGCACCCTTTCCAGAAAAAAATACGCCTGTCGGAAAGATGTTCATCCAGCCTCATGTTCAGCTTGAAAATAAAGACAAAATTTTACTCGACGAAGTGATTGGCAATAACTTTGCTATTCTTGCTTGGGGAGTTAATCCTACTTGGGGTATATCACCAAATGTAATGAAAAAATGGGATAAGTTAGGAATCAAGTTTATTCAAGTCGTACCAGCTGTTCAGTTAGATGCACCGAACCGTTCTTCTCATGAACATGTAATTACTATTGGCGATGTAGATACTGAAATTCGCTCTTGGTTCAGTCAAACGAATCAATCTATGGTGATTTTAAGACCTGATCGTTTTATAGCAGGACTCGCTATTCCTCAAACAGTAAACAGTATAAGTGAAGAGTTGTTCCAAAAAATGCATTTGGTCATCTAAAAGTAATTAAGCCATTCTTTAGAATGGCTTTTTTTTAAAAGGAAAAATTTAGATGAAACTGTTTTTTAAGTACATCCAAAATTAAATCTATAGCTTTGTTAACATGGTCTTTTCTATAAGAAACATATAAACCTATCATAGGCAAAGGTTCTACGGTTTTTTTTACTACAATTTTATCTCCTAAAAGTGGGATGACATACTGAGGAACGAGACTCCATCCAATTTCCATTCCAACCAAGTTAACATTCAGTAAAATGTTAGTTGAGTACTGTACGACATTGATATTAAGTTTAGATTTTTTAAAAAATCCATCAATAATTCGATAAAGTTCAGGTGAAGCTTCTTCATTACACATCACAAAGTTATGGTGCTCAAAACTTTTTATACTGATGCGTTCCTGTTGAGCATCTGGAGAGTTTTTAGGAATAATTAAAGTCAACGGTTCTTGAAAGATTTGAATAGAAACTAATTCATTTGTATTAGCCCCGTAACGGGTAAAAGCAATATCTATCTCGCCCTTCTTAAGCGCCTGTAGTTGAGCATCATCGGTTAAGCTTTGAAAATCAATTGTAAGCTCTGGGAAATGTGCTCTAATATTCGGCATGATGTAAGGGAAAACTTTCATTTCAGCTGCTGGAACAAAACCAATATTTAATTGTTCTTGTTCAACTTTTGCAGTTTGTCTAGCCAAGCTAATAGCTTTCTCTGTGTGCTCTAATATAATCAAAGCTTCTTTAAAAAAAACTTCCCCTGCTTTTGTAAGCTCGACTTTTCGCTTGCTACGTATAAAAAGTTGAACACCAACTTCATCTTCTAAATCTTTAATTTGCTGGCTGAGCGAAGGCTGTACCGTATGCATTCGTAATGCCGCTTTTGTAAAATTCAGCTCTTCAGCAACCGCAACAAAATAACGTAAGTGACGTAATTCCATGTCATATCCCAATTTTTGTCTTTATATCTCGATTACATAGCCAACGATATAAAAATAAAGTCATTATCGTTACCCATGCACACAACTGGTAAGTTTTTTCATAGCCTATTTGAGCAATAATAAGTCCTACCAGAACCGAACCAATTGCCAGCCCTAAATCAAATAAAGTAAAAAAGGTTGAAACCGCATACCCAATTCTGTTTTTCTCAACCGTTTGTATAGCCATCGTTTGAAAAACAGGAAAAAGTGATCCGTACCCTGCACCAATTAAAACCGCAGCAAACCAATATTCCCACTGGGTTTGCATTTGACTCACCAAGAATAATCCTACCGCAAAAAGAATAAACGAAGGATAAACCACTGAGTTAGCTCCTCTTTTATCGTACGAATAGCCAACCCAAGGACGCGCGATAATCATTGATATTGCAAAGATAATAAAAAAAATACTTGTTTCAGCAAGTAAGTGTTTCGTTTCGCTATAGACACTAATGAAACTCATAATGCTTGAATAAGCCATGGCAACAAATAATGCAACCACCCCTATAGGTACCACTCTCCTTTCGATAATACCGTTTAAAGAAATTTTTTGCTTTGCTTGAACCCACTGTCTATCTTTTAACGAAGACACAGGTATAAGAAAGCAAAAAACCAAACCTAGACACACAATTAAAGTGAGAAGAATAAATAGATTATAAAAACTAGTGTAACGCAGAGTAGCTAGTGCAATCATCGGCCCAAATACAACTGCAAAATTCGTAGACATGACAAAATATCCCATGCCTTCGCCTTTCCTCTGCTCTGGGATGAATTCATTCACAATAGGTACGGTTACTGTAGTTAAAATACTAAACCAGATTCCATGCATGAATCGGATCAACAGTAATACCCATAGTTGATTTATAAATAAATAACCAAAGGCCAAAAATGCAAACAGTAATCCTGAACCGCGCAATGCAGTTTTTTCGCCTAAGCGTTCAATGATCAAACCAGCAAAAGGACGAATGGCAATCGATGAAATCAAGAATAAAGTTAGTGCCAAACCTGCCTGACTAATTGAACCAGATAATTCTTTTAAAATATAAAGAGGTAATATGGTGAGTAAAGCATAGTAATAAATGAATAAAAAAAGGTTGTTCAATACACAAAGGATAAATGAACGATTCCAAAGCTTTTCATTGGCAATTGGGTGCATTTTTCTTACTCAATTAAGGTTTTTATTTAAAATACGAAGTCAATTCATCTGACATTTACAATCATTGATTTGCTCTAAACTTAGAGTGGATAGACTTGAGGGCTTCTTGAATTGAAATAAAATGAAAAAAGCTCCCAGAGCTGAGCTTTTTTCATTGTTCTATTTGGACTTTGGACTATTTAGCCTGATGTAATCGACGAATTACCAAAAGCATCAGTAATGCTGAAATGACAATTCCAGGAATAGCAGCGGAAATAACACCTGTAGCACCGCTTCCCATTGCGAGTACTTGACCAGCAATTGCGGGACCTAACATTGCACCAATACGTCCAACCGCTGCGGCACTGCCTACACCAGTTGCCCGAATCTCTGTTGGATATACGATACTGCCAAAAGCATATAAAACGCCTTGTCCACCAATAGTAAATGTCCCCATTAAGGCTGCGGCTGCATACATTGCAGTTAGATTTCCAGCTCCATTTAAACTAAATAAACCAGCTAAAATACCTATATACATAAGGATAATCACATAGGCTTTATTCCAGCGGTCAATCAAAATACCCAGTACAACAGTCCCAATGGCAGCTCCCATTTGGAAAAATACTTGAGCTAAACTGCCCTGTTGACGAGAGAATCCCAACTCCATAAATAGAGACGGTAACCAACTCAACATGATGTAAACCACCATCAAGGTAAAAAAATAGCTTGCCCACAGTAATAAAGTCTGTGAAGCATAATTATTTTGAAAAAGATTTTTAAAAGAGCTTTGTATGTGGGTAATCGATTTATCTTGAAATCTCGTTTGTAAAAACTCTCGAGATTCAGGTAAAAATTTGATCATAAGAGGAAGTACCAAGAGTGGAACAACTCCCCCTACATAGAAAATCGTTTGCCAGTGACCGCTTACATCGTAGGCTGCTAATAAAGATACTAAGATAGCTCCTATTGGCATACCACAGTACATTAGACCAACGGCACGACCACGATTTTCGTTAGAAACAGCTTCTGAAACAAGAGCAATCAAATTCGGCATCGCAGCCCCTAAACCTGCTCCAGCAAGAAAGCGTACTAATAGCAAAGTATAGAAAGTATTTACCCAGACTGTAAAAAGCGTAAATACAGCAAAAATAGCCACAGCCCCGATCAACACCATTTTACGACCAATACGATCGGCATAACGTCCACCCATTAACGCGCCTGGTAGTAAACCCAATATTCCTGCACTAAAAAAAATACCTAGTTGAGAGCTATTTAAACCAAAGGATTCTCGAATACCTACAGCCGCAATACCGGCTGCCTGTATATCAATTCCCTCAATCACAGCAATTAGAAAACAAATAGCGATCGTAATAATAGAGTGCTTATTTCCTGCACGGTTCATAGAAAAATCCTTTTCTATCAATTTGAAAAATCTCAGCACATCATTTATTAATCACTTTGATTTCGACATTAGCCTTAAGTTTTATACATTCAAAAAAAACAACAAAGAAAACTTTATCCTCTTCTTTAAAATATTTTATTTTTAGACAAATTAATTATAATAAAATTAAAAACTAAATTAAATTTCAAATACTTAAAAACAATTAAAGGGATTTTTAAAATTTATATATCTAAAAAAGATATTAATCATGATGAAACAAAACTGCTTTCTCAATAGTTAAGAGTTATTATACAGTTCAAATTAAGTATTAATGCTTTCGATTTCTAAGAGATATCTATAATCAGGCATAAAAAAACCGTCATATAATCATGACGGTTTTTCTTTTCAATATTAAATAGGCTTTTAGTATAACAAGGCTATTTAAATTAATTTTCGCAATTCAATTGATATATCTAGTAATTTTTCTTTATCAAAGGCGCTAGAACTAGAAACTAATTTTTTTAAGTGTCTAACATCACGCGCCTGATTGACTGCAATACCCGCAACAACGATGCCTTGATCTAACCCGAATAAGGTAAATCCTACATTTTGGTCTTCTTGCGGATTCATATTGCCTCGTATATGCCATTCTTTTGCAGACATATCTCCAACGAATTGAAAATTAAAATCATATTGATCTGTCCAGAACCATGATGGATTAGCTTGAGGTTGTGCTAACCCCATGACATGACGAGCAAAAGTACCTGCTTGATTATTGGCATTTTCCCAAGTTTCAATACGGGCATAATTACCATCTGAACGCAACTGAGTTGCTACATCACCAGCAGCATAAATATCAGGATTTGAAGTTTGGCAGTTTTCATTCACTTTAATAGCAAAATCGACATCTAAACCAGCATCTATGGCCAATTGAGCATTCGGTACAATCCCAATGCCATAAATAACAGCATCGGCAATTAACTCTTCACCACTGTCCAATAGCATGACAATTTCTTCACCACGAAGTTTAGTTTCAACAATTTTCACATTTAATCGAACATCAACACCTCGGCTACGGTGTTGATCCAATAGAAACTCACTAATAATTGCTGGCGAACGCCCCATAATCATTGGGCTTTGTTCTAGCACAACTACATCACAACCCTTAAAGCGAGCGCTAGATGCTAATTCTAGACCAATCACTCCACCACCGATCAATACAATACGCTTTTCTGGCTGTAGTACAGAAAATAATGCTTGCGAGTCCTCTAAATTCCGTAGGGTATAAACATTTTTTCCTAATATATCAAAAATAGGAAGACGCCGAGGTGCACCACCTGTTGCCAACAACAACTTGTCATAATGGACATGTTCACCACTTTCCAAAATTACTTGATATTGTTCAGGTACAATCTTTACAACAGCATTTCCCTTAATAAACTCAACACCTAAGTCTTCTAACTTCTGTTGAGACAGAATCTCAATTTTAGTCTGTTCAGGTCTTAGAATCATATCTTTAGACAAAGGCGGACGCTCATAAGGTAAATGAGGTTCATCACCTATTAAAATGATTTTACCGTCGTAATTGTTATTACGTAGTTCCAGAATTGCACTTGCACCTGCTTGCCCAGCACCGATGATGACAATAGTTTGAATATTCATCGCCTTATCCCTTATTTCAGCTCGGCAGAGACTATGCCAAAGCCCGCAATCCATTCACTAATTGGTTCATAGCAATGTAAGGTCATTTCATAATCGCCTACTGTCTGTAATGCCGCAAAAGCAGCCATCCAAGTTCGGACTTCTTGTCCCCCACGTCCACCTTCATGTCGAATTTCGTCTTCGGTCATCGCTTCAAGCGCAGCAAAGTTTGCATTTTTGAATTTTTCCAATAACTGCTCATCCCATTCTGGATTGAGTGGTATAGACACACTCTTGTCACCTGCTGCTAGACGTTGTCCAACTGAAATGATTTTGGCCTGACGTGTATTACGAGCTTCAACAGTTGGGTTTCGTCCAGCAATGAGAAATTCTTCAACTTCTAGTGGTACCGAACCCATCTGAGGTGTTGGAGGATCATGTGAAAGACCGCCTGTACCTAAAATTAATATACGTTCATTGTCCAGATTGATTGACTTAATAAAGGCGCCAATTGCACGACCTAATGCAATAGTTCGTTTTGTCGTAGGCATTGGCGCAGCAGCACCATTAATAAATATTGGAATGGTTGGATAGCGATTAAGTTGACCATCACATAAAAAATGCAGCGGTTGGGTTACCCCATGATCCGCTTGCATACGATATGAATATGCAACATCCACACCTTCATCAAGTACTTTTCGAATTAAGTTTAATGCTGTGCTTTCAGGCACATTAAGCTCACCAGGTCCATAATTCCAATCACCTGCTGCTGTTGCGCGGACACCCACGCAGAAACTCGGCATCAGATCATAAAAGAAGCCGTTAAAATGATCTGGCCCAAAAGCAATAATTAAAGTTGGGTCGTATGCTTTGACCTCGGCAGCCAATTTTTCAAAAGTATGACGCACCGTTTGTTCTTGTTGTTTTTCTGCCGGAGACGCAAATTCCATTAGCGGGCTATGAGAAGCACAAATAAGTTTAACAGTCATGATTAGCTCCGAAATAAGACAGTTTTTAGCTGACTTATTAGTCCATTAATATCGGATTAAAATTAAGCATCAAAAAAACCAGCGTTCGCTTGGCGTAAGCCACGAATGCCCAAACCACAGTCAGCATTTATAAAAACGCCAGATAATGGACGGTTATTTTGACGAGATGCGAGCAATACATAAGAACCAGTCATGTCTTCTGGTTCTGGTAAGAATCTCAATGGCATGCCTTGCCCAATTCTTTGTGGATCACGTGCATCAAGTAATCCTAGATTTTCCTGTCCAAGGGATGCAGCACCTTTCACATTGACATTCATGCCTGATGGAGCAACTGCATTCACACGCACTTTCGGTGCCAACTCATAGGCCAGTTCACGCACTAAACCTACATCAGCATGTTTTGATGCGGTATAAATTGGACCACCACCAGATGAATAAAACGCTGAGTTAGATAAGGTAAAAATCATTGAGCCTTCAGTTTTGAGTAACTCATCTAAAGCTGCTTTTGCACCAAGCAAATAACCCTTCGTGTTAATACTCATGATTTCATCAAAGGCTTTATCTAACTGTTCGCCACTCATGTTAACGATGTCGGCATAATGATCCCAAATACCGGCATTACCAATAAAACAGTCAAGTTTTCCAAAACGTTCTACGGTAGCCTGCACAGCACGAACGTTATCCTGAAAATTAGCCACATCTCCTGTCACTGCTACGATTTTGTCACCATAGCGTGCAATCAATTCATCTACTTTTGATTGAGATCGTTGCAACACGCCAACATGTGCTCCCTCTTGTAAAAAGCGCTCAACCAACGCAAGCCCTAGTCCTGAACCGCCACCAGTAATTAGCGCAACTTCACCCTCTAGCCAGCCCATCATTACGCTCCTACCATTTCGACATAAAGTGCACCATCTTCAATCACGACAGGGAATGTCTGAATCGAGTCAGTCGCTGGTACACATTGTGGTACGCCAGTTTTCAAACAAAAACGTGATGCATGAAGTGGACATTCGACCGTGCCATCATCCTCTAGGTAACCTTCTGACATAGAAGCATTACCATGACTGCATTTATCATTCATGGCAAAAAATTCACCATTGAAATTGAACACAGCAAGTGCGGCAATATCACCTACATTACAATCTACTTTCAGTGCTTCGCCTTCATCCAACTCATCAATCTGACAAACAAAAATCTTATTCATTAGAAAAACACCGTAATATTGTGAGAAATCAAAGTCGCTTGATCGAGGGTGATATCGCGTTTAGCAATTTTCCAACCTAAACTACTGCTCTCATCTTTTCGAATCAGATCAACTCGTTTACCAATATAGGTCAGTATGTCTTTTTCTTTTTGCGAGCGATAAAGCAAATAATTACTAAAAACTTGATATTCATTTGCTTGTGCAGTTGCTTCGACCCGTATATTAGTAATCAAGTGACGAGTACGTGATGGCGGTTCTTCGGACCACGACATCCCTGTTTCTAATTTTGCTACACGGCGTTCTAGTACAAATTTGTCGTCGTGATAAATCCATGTTGATGGTGGTGCAATACATTTACGACGATCACGTGTTTGCGCATTTGTCGTCGTTTTGAGCGTATATAAAATATCTTCGCTTAAGATTTCCAACCAATCACGAAATTTCCAGTCATCTAACAATTGTGCTTCTGCATATAGAAACTGACTAATGTCGTGGTGAAGTTCCAATCCAATAGAACGCCATACTGGCTGTGGTTTTAATGAGTCAATGATCTGGTTCATTTCACAAGCTCCTTCTCACCCTTTTTAGCCGCTTTTTTCAAAAGCTCTTGCTCATACGCCTCATCTGCCCGTTGCACGTCTTCCCATTTTTCATGCATCAATAGGTTTGCCCAATGACGATACATGCCACGCGCGGCGGTTTCAGAAAAAACATGGTTAGTAATACCGGGGATACCATCTTCACGGTATTTTTCATTGCCAAGTCCCATTTCCATAATGAGTTTACTTTTTCGCGCTTTATAACCACGTAACACTTTCTGGATCTCAATCCAGTTTTCACCATCGTCTGCTTCAGCAAAACCAGCTGGGCCAAATGCTCGGCAAGCATTCAACTCCATCGCTTCTTTGATGTGCTGCGGAGCTGCTTTGTCCGTGATACAGAACGCCCAAACTTCAGTTTTATCTGGTCCACGTGGATGCCAAATGCGCATCGTCGTCATACCATTCAACCAAGACAAAGTTGGGAACATGGTGTTGTGTCCAGCCAAGCGTAAAGCACGTGTGTCGCCCAAACGCTCTTTGGTTTCTTCATAGGTTTCACGGAAGTAATCCGCTACTTGACCATCTACCCAGAAATTAGCATCTGGTCTTTCGGTCAGAAAGAAACCTGAGCCATGGCCGCGTTGACCATATTGCACACAGCTTTCTGCTGTTTCCCACACTGGACGTGCAGTTTGTGCTGTACCTAATGCTTTAGAAGCATCATCATTTGGTTTACCACCTAAAACTTGTACTGCAGAGGCATGCGAGTACGGCGCGTGGTATTGATCAGAAGCAAACTGTTCTGCTGCAAATTTCCAGTTACAGTTAATTTCCCATTTATGAATGCCACCAATGACTTCCGAGCCACCTTCACGGCGGTCAATCATTGCATCCAGATACCAAGCAATATCTCCCATATAATCAAGTAATTCGGGTGTGTCATCTGCCCAACAACCAAAAACTAAACCTTTATAGCTTGCAACACGAGGAACCTCTTGCAATCCCCATTCTTCTTTACAAGCCCCATGTGGGAAGGCGACACCTTCTAATGGAATATCTTTAAGTGAACCGTCAATCCCATAGGACCAACCATGATAGGGACAAGTAAATGCACGCGTATTACCACAGTCAGCATAGCTAACCCGCATAGAACGGTGACGACATTGATTTAATAATGCTTTAATAGAACCGTCTTTTTGGCGAATAACAATAATTGGGTCCTCGCCCATATACGTATTGAAAAAGTCGCCTGATTTTGGAATTTGGCTTTCGTGACAAAGAAATAACCAACAACGTCCAAAAACACGCTCTAACTCTAGTTCGTATAATTGCGGATCTGTATAGATAGCTGGCGAGATACGTCCATTTTGTGCATCGACTAAAGCATCGATTTCGCACACTTCAATTTTTCCATTCATGAGAAGCACTCCTGCTGTCGCCAAAAAAACACAACATAAAATTCAATTTAAATGGATAATGATTTTTTAAACGTTTTAAGTGAAATATTTTATTTGTTTCAAATTAGACTTTTTATGAATTATTCATTATAGATTTTAAATATTAAAATTAAGCTCAACTGATACTAATCGGTAGTTTTTATAAACGGATTTATGGTTTTTAACCATTTAACATTACTCTATTAACGACCTAAAGTTAATAAGAGGATTTTTGGATCACAACTGATATGGAATTACGTCATTTACGCTACTTTGTAATGGTGGCTGAAGAACTCAACTTTAGTAAAGCTGCACTTCGCCTTTACACAGCTCAACCATCATTAAGTCAACAAATTAAAGACCTTGAAGATGAAGTTGGCGTTACATTACTACATCGTACTAAACGTAAAGTTGAGCTCACCGAAGAAGGAAGTATATTTCTTGAGCAGGCGCGTTTAACTTTAGCTCAAGCAGATAAAGCGATTGCAATGGCCCGCCAAGTTTCGAAATTAAAAAAACAACAACTGACGATTGGTTTTGTCCCTGTCGTAGAAATGAAAGTTTTTCCATCTGTTCTTCCAAGTTTAAGGGTACAAAACCCAAACCTGAAGATCGAATTACGTAGTATGAATAACACCGAACAAATGGAAGCCCTAAAGAATGGGATTATTGATATTGCATTTATGAGAGATAATTTAAATAACGATGAAATACAAAGCCAGTTCGTATTACGTGAACCATTAATGCTATTAATCCCTCATAACCATTCACTTGCCCAGTTCAAACGTATACCAGTAAAGCTTTTAGATAATATTGACTTTATTATTCCATCGCCCGAGCAGTCTTCAATTTTACATCATACTATTCTTAATTTTGCCGAAATTCACAATATTAAATTTAATATTGTTCAAACTGCCCATAATATTCTATTTAATATTAATTCGATAGGAATGGGATTAGGCTGCGGTATTTTGCCTAGTTATATAGAGCCCTTAACTTTAAATAATATTGTCACCCGACCACTGGATGTAGATCTACCCTTTTTAGATTTATACGTCAGCTATAGAAAAGATGCTGAGTCTTCAGGAGTCAAAGAATTTATAGATTTATTGAGTAAAGTTTTTTACTTAAATATTAATAAAGCTTAAAATCCTTCAGTTAATACAAAAGTCTAAGATAAAATGACAAGGCTCAGCAAAAAACTAAAAATTTTACTTTAAATACAGGAAGAATAATAATTTATCCTTCCTGTATTGTTATATTTTATTTAACATCATGTACTGCTAAATATTGTTTAATAATCTGGTTAAATTCTTGTGCTTTTTCAACTTGTGACCAATGACCACATTGACTAAAAATATGTGCATCTGCATGAGGTACAATATTCAAAATATCCCAAGTACGAGATACAGGAATAACTACATCTTGCACACCATGAATGAGTAATACAGGAACTTGAATCTCTTTCATCTTTTCAAAATCAAGCGGGAACTCAAAACGGTCACGGTCTCGTGCACCAACAACATCCATCAATCGATCCGAAGCGTAGTCATTTTTTGCTGAGTCAAAACGAACTTTAACCAATTCATCTGTGACTAAAGACTTATCGACCACAAACATTTCTAAAGTTTTACGGATACCAGCTTCTGTCAATTCAGGATTAGCATGTGCTTTAAGTGCTGCCGTCTGTTTAGCACCACCCGTTCCCATTGATACAATACCCAGTACACGCTCTGGGTAATCCAATATAAACTGGAATGCTAACCAACCACCTAAAGAATTGCCTACTAACCAGGTTTTTTCAATTCCTAAAGCATCTAATACACGGACCGCATGATCTACCCATGCCCGGATACCGTAAGCTGTGCCTTCTGCAACAACAGTTTGTCCATAACCAATCGAATCAATAGCAATACAGCGTGCCTGCTCAGCAATTTGTGGTAAGTTCAACCACCAGTTTGCTGCTGCTGAAACACCAGTACCCGAACCATGTAAAAATAAAATTGGAGTACCTTCTCCAAGCTCATGATAATGAGTGAGCTCGCCTGCTGCAGTTTCAATCCATTTGTCTTCCAAACCAAAAAATGGATCTGTTTTATATTCGGGGATTTGTACTGTGCCCATGTCATTCCTCTTACAATTTATACAGCTCAACTCAAGATTAAGCTGCTTTTACTAGGCCAAATTTTAAATGTTTTACTCACCCATCTTACCTGTTCACGGCGCCTAAACTGATACTTGTTTACGATGAGGTGATACAAAAAAAATATTAATAACCATTTGTTATTTAAATAAATATTTAAAAGTATTTAAAATTTATAGGTGTATGTCGTTGCAATACGATGTTCCTGCAAATCGCTTGCTTGGCCTGCAATATTGTCGAAGTTCACATCGATATACATCCACTGAAAACCTAAGCCTTGTAACCTCCCTTCTGGCACAACGTAATTCAGAATAAAGTTGAATTCATCTTCTTTGCCTTTGCCTGTTAATGCACTTGATTCATAAGCTGAATCAATGCCCCAACCATGCCAATATTTTGCAGTGGTTTTTAAACCTTTAATGCCAAGATCACTAAAATCATAGCTATAAGCTACACCCACCGATTTTTCATCTTTACGGATAAAGCTCGCAACTGACCAGTTATCTAAATAAGGCTGGGGTACCCAACCTGCGAGGGATGGGAAATATGGTGCGCCAGTTGCTGCACTCGGGTTACTACCATGGTCACCAAACATTTGCTGATAAGATAAACCTATACTGTGTGAGCCATAAGTTAAGGTTGAGCCTATAGACAATGCCTGATTATCAATATCACCATACAAGGCATCTCCCGACTCTGCATTGTCGAAAAAACGTATGTGTGAATCGACTTTTAACTTGTCATAATTGTTCTTATAGTTCACACCCAAGTAATTTTGACGATAGATATTCGTCACATCACCATAAAAGTAACTTGCAGTCCAGTTTTTATTTAATTGGTAATCTATGCCCGCAACATACATTCCATCAGTTTTACCATCATTATTTAATGCTTTAGGCCATAGACCAAAATCCATTGGCTGATTTTCATAACGGGCATTGATACTATCCAAATAACCTAACGTTAATTTGGTGTTTTTGAAATCTTTTGACTCTAGCCATACCCCATTATAAGTGGTCAATAATTGACGTGATGGATCAAAATGGATTACTGGTGTTACAGGTAAAAGTTCACCAATTCGTAATTCAGTTTGGCTGATTTTCGCTTTAAGAGTTGCTCCTATTTTTCCAAACTGGCGCTCTTGTTTTCCTGTGCCTGTATCAGAAATCCCACTGTATGGCAGAACCCAATCTGCGTTACGGTCACGCCCATCCAGACGTACAGCATACTGTGCTAACACATCAACACCGAGTTGTAACGCCCCAAACTCTGCATAGCCCGATTTTGCATCCAGTGTCACAGCTTGCGACCAACTCCCCCAGTTTTTTGCAGGGGTGTCATCATACTGACGATCTAAATAGAAGTTTTTAAATTTCAGCTGAACCTGACTATCTTCAACAAAACCAGCATATGTACAAGTAGTTCCTATTGTTGCTACCAAACAAGCCATTGCGATCCATAACGTTTGACGACGCATTGCGTACTTCCTTTCAATCAATCCATGAAACCAAGCCCTATCATGCTCAACTCTATTTTTATGAAAAATGCGACTAGAGTATTAAGATATTTTTCTTTTTAAACTCAATGCTTTAAAAAAATATTACTTTTCCAGTAATGGGAATTTTTAACAGATCACTAAAAACGATTAATCATTTCAAAAAAAATAGACCAACTATTTGTTATATATGTATTTATTATAAAAATAACTTTATTTAAATTCGCTATTTTTAATTTTTTAATCGATTTTTTATTTAAATAGAGACTTATTTAATTAAAATGATGTCTATCCATTTATAGAAAATAACGCTTATATCCAAGTTATTTCATCTAGATCAAATCATTAGATGTAAAAAAAGCACTCTCGTGGAGTGCTCTTTCATTTGTAAAAAACTTATGCGCTTATTACTTTCGCTTTTGACATAGTCAAGGCAAGATCTTCAATCATATCCTCCTGTCCCCCAACCGTACCACGGCGACCTAGCTCTAATAAAATTTCACGTGCAGAGACGCCATATTTAGCTTCGGCACGTTTTGCAAACAACAAGAAAGATGAATATACACCTGCATAACCTAACGTTGCTGCATCACGATCGGCACGAATTGGATTTAGCATCATTGGAATTACAAGATCTTCTGCAATATCCTGTACTTTAAACAAGTCTACGCCTGTTTCTATTTGCATACGATTTGCAACTGCAATAAATAACTCAAGTGGTGTATTGCCCGCTCCAGCTCCTAGACCAGCTGCTGCCAAGTCGACCCGAATTGCACCAGCTTCAACCGCAGCAACAGTATTGGCAACACCCATACCCAAATTATGGTGACCATGGAAACCTAATTCAATACTGCTATCAAGCTCCTGACGAAGTAACCCAATCCGATCGGTTACATCCTGTGGCAACATGTACCCAGCAGAGTCAGTGACATAAATACAGTTAGCACCGTAAGACACCATTTTTTTTGCTTCTTCTAGCAAATGTTTTGGCGATGCCATATGTGCCAACATTAGAAAGCCTACTGTATCCATTCCCAATTTTCGAGCAGCAGTAATATGCTGTTCAGATACATCTGCTTCCGTACAGTGTGTTGCAACACGAATGGTTGAAACACCAATCTCATGTGCCATTTTCAAATGATCAACTGTCCCAATACCCGGTAATAAAAGTGCGGAAACCTTAGCATTTTTCATGCGTGGTACAACAGCAGACAAATATTCCTCATCTGTTGCAGCGGCGAAACCATAGTTAACTGAACTCCCTCCCAAACCATCACCATGAGTGACTTCAATCAAGGGGACACCTGCTTCGTCTAACGCTGTTGAAATGGCAATCATTTGCTCAACTGTAGTTTGATGACGTTGTGGATGCATACCATCACGTAACGTCATATCATGCACAATAATCTTAGACATACGGTTTCTCCTTAAACAACTTCAGCTTTTGGGTTAGATAAAACGCGCTCTGCAAACATTTCTGCAGTACGTGCGGCTGCGGCTGTCATAATGTCAAGGTTACCGGCATATTTTGGCAAATAATCTCCTAGGCCTTCTACCTCAAGAAATATCGAAACACGATTACCATCAAATACAGGGCCATTTACTAACTTGTAGCCCGGAACATATTTTTGGACTTCTTTGATCATGGCATTTACTGATTCAGTAATTGCAACTTGGTCCGGTTCTCCATCAACTAAACAGTGAACTGTGTCACGCATCATTAGTGGTGGTTCAGCCGGGTTAATAATAATGATGGCTTTACCTTGTTTAGCTCCGCCAACCTTTTCAATTGCACCAGCAGTGGTGCGAGTAAATTCATCAATGTTCTTACGAGTACCCGGGCCAACCGATTTTGTTGATACAGTGGCAATGATTTCAGCATAGTTAACAGTCTGTACCCGTGAAATCGCTGCGACCATAGGAATAGTTGCTTGCCCACCACAAGTCACCATATTCACATTAGGGACTTCACCCGCATACAACAAAGCTTCTAAATTCACTGGCGGTACACAAAATGGACCAATTGCTGCAGGAGTTAAATCAATCATCAATACCCCAAGCTCATTTAGCTTGCGACTGTTCTCTGCATGTACATATGCTGAAGTTGCATCAAAAGCAATTTTGATATCATCTTCAAGGACATGAGGTAATAAACCATCAACGCCTTCAGCCGTAGTTTTTAAACCTATTTTTTCAGCGCGAGCCAAGCCTTCGGAAGCAGGATCAATTCCAACCATCCATACTGGTTCCAATAATTCACTACGCTGTAATTTATATAATAAATCCGTTCCAATATTTCCTGGACCGATTAAAGCGCATTTAATCTTTTTCATTTCCTTATCCTTTATTCAGCAGCAAAGCATGCAACGACTGAATTGAAGCCTTCAATTTCAACTTTAAATTCATCCCCCGGATGAGCCACCACCATTGGACCCAATGCACCCGTCAGGACAATATCTCCTGCTTGTAATGGACGTCCGCGTCGTACCATTTCATCAGCTAACCAAATTGCTGCATTCAATGGATTAGCTAAACAAGCTTTACCAACACCTTGCGAAACGACTTCTTCACCACGAGTCATAGTCATTTTGCAATTCACTAAATCAAGTTGATTAAGCTGTACTGGACGTGAACCCAACACAAAAGCTGCACTTGATGCATTGTCAGCAACTGTGTCAATCAAAGAGATTTTCCAGTTCTCAATACGACTATCAACTATTTCAATAGCGGGTAAGGCATAGTCTGTTGCACTAATAATGTCTGCATATGTATGTCGGGTTTGGGTTAAATCCTTTTTGAGTACGAGCGCAATTTCAGCTTCAACTTTTGGCTGAATCAGTTTGCTAATTGGAATTTCTTCACCATCACCGTATGCCATATCAGCAAATAGCATCCCAAAGTCAGGTTGATCTACGCCAAGTTGGGCTTGTACTACTTTAGACGTTAGACCAATTTTTCGCCCTACTAAACGGCGCCCTTCCGAAAGTGCACGTACAGTATTGATTTCCTGTACTGCATAAGCGATATCCACATTTGCCTGTTCACCACCAAGCTCAGCACGAATAGGAATAATCGCAGTTTGTGATAGTTCAGCTTGTCTTAAGGCCAAAGCAACTGAATCAACAACAGCAGAATTCGACATCAATATTTCCTTAAACTGCAAAATTGAATGTATACTGCGTCACTGAAGGTATAAAAACGGAATACGAATTTCAGGCAAAGTTAGACACAACAAATCCCTTGTATTTTCCGAGACAGCTACCTACTGGAACGTGTACATAAAACAGTTTAAGAATGAAAAAATCCCCATCTAAATGCCAATACTTATTTTGTTTCATATAATAGTTTTTATTTATAATCGGAACAGAATGCCTTTAAATATTTATATTAGGCCTACGAGAGCTATGTTGATCTACAACCTCTACCTCTAAAAGTTCTTTAATTTTTATGATTTTCAATCAGAGGATCCCCCCAAAATTTATCCATCTAATATAATTCTATTGAACTTAGATAAATTATATAGAATTATCCATTTTTCTAACTTCAGAGGAAGTACATTTTAAAATCCCTTAAAAGGTGTATATGAAATATTAAAGAAGTGTATTTCTAATATTTCATGACGTTTTATGATGAAATTCCTGTAATTATATTAAGTAATAGCTATGAACATGAATGAATATGAATATGTCGATGGGCAAAGACATTCTAGTTTTGCTGATCTGTTTGTTTATTATGAAAAATTAAATCAAGAAATACTTCAAGAAAAGGAATGGGCACTAGATCAGCCCTATGGTTTTCAAGAACGCGAATTATTCGATGTGTGTTATGCAAAAACTCCAGCTAAGGCAATTATTATTTATTTACATGCAGGTTACTGGCAATCGAGAGATAAAAGCCAGTTTCGTTTTATTGCACAGGATATAAGCTCTCAAGGGTATCATTTTGTTTTAGTCAATTACCCACTTTGTCCTACAGTTAAAATTGGAGGCATTGTAAGATCTATACAATATGCTATCCATTCTATAAAAAATTTTTTTAGATATAAAGAAATCGATCTCCCTATCATTTTGTGTGGTCATTCAGCAGGTGCTCACCTAGTAACTGAACTAGCTATTCAGAATAGTAAATCAGTACACTCAAAACTTTTTCATGGCGTCATAGCAATTAGTGGTATTTATGATCTAGCTCCTCTAAAAGATACTAGCCTAAACCAAGCATTGCAATTAACGGAAAGTGAAATTCAATATTATTCACCAGTTTATAAAAATAGCTTATTGATAGATTTGCCATTTACTTTTCTAGTAGGCCAAAAAGAAACTAACGCTTTTATTCAACAAAATCAGAATATGGCAAAACTTTTAGCTGCTCGAGGAATAGTTAAGAAAGAAGAACTATTAGAGCATGATCACTTCAGTTTATTACAAGAGTTCTTTAAAAAAGGACGTATCTTTCAACATATTGAAATGATGTATGACTTTATTTCAATATGAATAAATAAATTAAAAGTGCCCATGGGCACTTTTAATTTATGGTTTAGCTTTTAATATTTATTAAATTTTGTAGAGACTTAGCTGTCTTATCTGGGTTTAGGAAAATTACCGCAGCTATACCTATGATCAATAAATATAATCCAATATATTGGAAACCAATATTCATACCTGTTAATAAATGGTTCATCATTTCAGGTAATAGAGGTTCGCTTTTCTTAGGTTGAATATATCCGGCTGTATCCATCAGGATTCCGACCATTATAGGTGATACCATCCCACCACAAGAAGCAAGTGCTGTTAGTGTAGCCATGACCACGGCTCTTTGTTTAGAACAAACACTATATGCAACTGCCGTAGGAACTAGAGGAAAAGTCATAGCAAAGCCAGCAGCAAAGATTAAAACGGCTACGGCTGTTTCACCGTTTAAAAATGGAAGAATCTGAAATAGAACACCTGAAGTTATTAAGATTATTCCTAATAAGACGCCTAAAGATACATGTACAGACCTTCCTTGTGCCATTAACTTTCTAGACAAAACTCCTGCTAAAAAAAGTACAAGTGCTCCACAAATCCAAGGGAGGGTCACTAAAACCCCTAATGATTCAGGAGTGACATTTACTACGGCAGATAAATAACGTGGAGCCCAAGTTGTAAGAAATCCCATTGCCCAAAAACAACCAGCGCCAGCAAGAAATGCAACAATAAACATTGGAGAGAAAAATATCTTTGCCATTGGTATGGGAGTTAGATCATCACATAGGTCGACAATACTTTGCTTATTATTTGCATCTAACCGCTTAGTTAGAGGACGACTCAGCTCCTTTTCAGAGCGAATATGGCTATATGGCCCTTCTTTCGCAACAAAAAACCATAAAGATGTCCAAATTAATCCAATAATTCCAAGAAAACCAAAAGCCCAACGCCAACCGTAATTAGGATGAGCAATAATCCAAGCCAGTATCGGAGCAGCAATAATTGGCCCTAGAGTAGAACCTATGGCTACCAGACTACTAGGTAAGCCTCTTTCTTTTGGTTCATACCAACCATGTACATGTTGTAATGTAATAGGGGTCGCCGGGCCTTCAGCCGCACCTAATAATATTCTTGAGATCAGTAATAAGGCAGCTCCACCCCATAACATTGGAAACATTAAAACAGCCCAAGCAACTCCCATAAAAAAGATTAACCATCTTGTTTGTACTCTCATAGCAATAAAACCGACTAAAATTGCCGAAATTGCAAATAAGAAAAAGAAAGCACTACCAATAAATCCAAATTGACTACCTGAAAGTGACAACTCTTGCATAGCAGGTTCTGCGACTAATCCCAAAACAGCCTTATCGGCAAAATTAATCATCTGAAAAATAATTAATAGGCCCGTAATAACCCAAGCTTTTTTTTGTATGCTTTTATCTATTATCTCAGAGGGAGCTAATAGCTCAATACTAGAGCTTTTCATAATAATTCCTCCTGATTTCTTAATACAGCTTCAGCTTTTTGAATTACTTTTAAGTTATTAATTTCAAAAATATCATTATCTTCTGCTGCACTCACAAGCCCACCGAATTCTGACTGTGCGTATGAGACCATTTTTTCTATATCTGCTGCATTTGGTAAATTAGGAACAATATGATGTAAAATTAGATGCTTAACATTTGCATTGGCCGCAACTTTGCCGACTTGTTTATAAGAAGTATGAGATTCTTCAAGATGTACAGCAATCCCATCCCTAGTAGGACCTTCAGGAAAAGTTTGTAATATAGCCTCTAGATCAATGACTTCATGTAATAACACATCTGCATTTCTTGCTAATCGAATACAGTTTTCTGAATATGTAGTATCTCCTGATATTACTACTGAACCGTATTTAGAGTCGAAACGAAATCCAAAAGCTGGATAACACAAACGATGATCGACTAAAATTGTACTTACTTTAACATTTTCATCTTCATAAATAATGAAAGGTTCCATTTCAGGATGTCGTGCATATATCGGATCTGCTTTGGCTTCTTTGGGAATTTCAATATCATGTGCTTCTATCCATTCGCTAGGACTTGTTCTTTCCTCATCTGCCATTCTAATTGCAATATCTGAAGCAAATACGCCTCGCATTAATGCTCCCACCATCTCCTTTGTGCCAACCATAGGATGATCGCCTCCACAACATCCTTGGATATGCACGTGATTTTTCTCAGCTAAAGCTGGATTTTTAGGTGGTTTCCCTGGTCCAAATACTTTTATAGGTTGGCTGAAAGACTCACCAGGAACTTGCCATCCTGTAAAGAGATAAGCCCCTAGATCATAAATATGGTCAGAATGATGATGGGTTATAAAAATACTACGTAACTGCCCCCAAGATGCATGATTTCTATAATTACGAATGCTTCCCATTCCACAATCTACAACATAAACTGCTCCGTCAACACAAATAGCTGTTGAAATACCAGCTCGGCTACTTGAAACAATTGGCCCACCTCCTGTTCCAAGTGCGTAAATCTTCATTCCTTTTGCTACATTATTCGACATTTAATTTTCCTCGTCATAAATTTGATCCCGCATTTCTAAATTATTCGACGAGCCCATATGTAAATATCCGCGTATTCATGAATAACTATACTTTTATTCTGTAAGTTTATATTCATATATAAAAAGAGCACCTTAAGGCGCTCTTTTAACTCATCAGGTTATTCATAATTTTCTAGCTTGTCAGGTGCAATAAAGCGAATATTTCTTAAAGCAGAAATACGCACAACTTCTTCTGGCTCAGTTAAATTGTGTAATTCAGAGAACAAACTAGCTAAATCATTTCCTGGACTTACCCAGAAAATTCCTTTCCCAGGTGTTTCAGAAACAATTTTATAACCATGTATTGTCCCTCTTGGCCAGTATAAGTAGTCGCCAGCCTTGGCAATACTCCACTCCCCATCGAGATATAAAGCATATTCACCTTCAATAATAAATGCGTGCTCATCTTGAATAGGATGCATATGAGGAGGCACAAAAGTGCCAGGAGGATCATTAGAGATCCATGCAAAACTAGATTTTTGATCTCCTCCTACCATCGGCTCATAAACATGTCCCAAAACATTCCATTTTATTTTTTCACTTTCATCATCATGCCTTGTTTCTCCGAATTCAAAATTACTTTGTATTTCCGAAAAAATTAATTGATTCATAAAATAAACTCCTGTTTTGCCCTCTCTCAGTCAAGCAAAAAGACACTTATCGTTTCTATTCATTTATTAGATAGATAATGTCTATTTATTAGAATTATTTTAAATTTTATAAAGATCGGATAAGGAATCCTTAAAATTTGAATAGTATTCTCTTCTGCTTATTTATAAGTTAGTTGAGTTATCGAAGGAATACTTTCGAGTTTAAATTATGATTAATCTTTTTATAAAGCAACTACTTCTAAAAGTGGGTGAAGAACCAGATCCACGTTTTACGCTTGCCAACGAGCGGACTTTTTTAGCCTGGACACGTACAGCTCTTGCTTTACTGGCTTCAGCAGTAGCATTGATTACGATTTCAGAACATTATCATCAACTTCAAAAAGCTCAACAAATTTTTAATGTATTAGTCATAGCGTCTTTAATCATTAGTTCCTCTGCCCTCCTTCGCTGGTATCGAGTAGAAATTGCTCTAAGATTAAAGAAGCCGCTACCCTTTCCCTTCATGACTCCTGTACTAACGCTACTAAGCTTTATCATTTTATTTGTTTTTTCTTTTAAGTAAGTTGAACTAAAATGCTAAAAGATGATTCAGGATTACAACCCCAAAGGACTTATTTAGCTAATGAACGAACTCTTTTTTCTATTTTAGCTACCAGTTTATTTATTAGTAAAATTTTTACCAATTTTCCTGTTATTAGTCTTTTAATTTTAACTATTACTTGTCTCTACTTTACTAGTCACTTATTTTTAGCTTTCCATGTTCAAATAAAGAATCTGGAAGTAACAGAACGAAAATATACTTTTTTATCACACGCATTAATGATTTTTTTAATAGGTTTTATTTGTTTTGTTGCAAAAAATTTGTGACTTTAAGAGGTCTAATAACAACTTCAAAAAACTTAAAAGCAGTAGTAACCTGCTAAATTTTAGAGGAGAGTTAAGCGCTATACTTCTATAGATTAAAATTTGAGAATACCCTCAACTATGGACAAGACTTAAATTCTGGATGAAACTGTTAAAATGAAAACATTTTAACCCTAAAATTTCAATTTTGAATATGGAAAAACTACTTCAATATATTGAATTATATTGTACTTAAATCAAAGCATAGATTTGCTTTTTATAGATATCTTTTATCTGAGTTAAATGGATTTTAAGGAGATGAAGATGACCGAATCAATTAGACAAATTGGCCCTTTTAGAAATAAATTTAGTGTGCATCACACCGAAATTACCAGGACAATCCAATGGATGGGAAAAATAAATGGCCCCCATCAATTAGATGTCCCATCACCAAAACACATGGACTTTTTCCATGAAGGTTTCAGCTTGGGGGATATTACTTTTGGTCAAGTTTCTTATTCAACAGAAGTGCAAATTAAACTAGATGATCTTCAAAAAAGCTATATTTTTAATATTCCTATTCATGGCCAGCAAACGCTAAAAATTGGTAATTTAAATATAGAGTCAAACTCAGAGGTTGCTACTCTTCTCTCTCCACAGCTCCCACTTATTATGACTGTAAATGAGGGATGTACTAAACAAGTTATCCGGCTTTCGAAAAGCCTTGTAGAAGAACATCTAGTTAAATTACTAGGTTATAAATTACATCGACCATTAGTATTTGATGTTCATGCTCCTTTGCAGGGTAAAATAAAACAATGGTTTCAACTTGCAATGCATTTACAGGAAATGGTCAGTGATGATTATTCTTTATGCGATGATTCTGGAGTTTGGCGTAATTTTGAGTCTAATCTAGTTATTATGCTTTTAAATGCTCAGCCACATAACTATTCTCAAGAACTGAATTTGCGTCAACAAGGTCGGCCTAATTATTTATTAAAAGTAGAACAAATTTTGATAAATTCTCTAAACCAACCTTTAAACTTGAAAGAACTAGAAAAAGTTTTAGGGGTCTCTCGAGAACGGTTATATAGGGACTTCCATTTATATTTTGGCCAATCGCCTATTGCTTATTTTCGTAATTTACGTTTTGAAGTAGTTCACAAACGCCTTCAAGAAATTCGACCTTGGGAAAATGTTTCCAGTATTGCTTTAGACTGTGGTTTTCAACAATTAGGAAGGTTCTCAAGCGAGTACAAAAAAAAGTTTGGAGAACTTCCTTCAGAGACTTTATTTAACTCTAAAACCTCAATCTTACTTGAATAGAAATATCTTTTCCTTCAAAAATCTAAAGCCTAATCAATTTATTAAATAGTTTTAATAGTTGATTTAACAAACATGTTTAGATTAAATCAAAAGGTGAAATTTAAAAAATCAATTCTCATTAATATAAAAGCAATTATTAAAATTCAAAATAAATATTCTCCCTTAAACCAGAAAAATATTAATAAAAGCCCACTTTAATGTGGGCCTTTATTACTTCTTTTTCTTTGCGCTGATCAAGAAGGTTAATATAAAAAACAATAATCGAATTAAAATATTAAATTACACCTCCTTATAAAATTTAAAAAACCAAAGGAACTTTATAAATCCACTGTAAAATTCTTATTTTTTGAAGATTTATTACCTTTCCCTTAAAGCTTCTCTTGCTTTATTAAAAGGCTTAATCAAATAATCTAATACTGTTTTTTCTCCTGTTTTAATATCTACTGTAGCTACCATACCTGGTGTAATATTAAAATATTTTCCAGCTTTATTTATTAGCTTATCAGATTCTGCGCGAATATAGACTCTATAATAAAATTGGTCTTGTTTAACTTCATCACGTAATGTATCTGGGGAAATAATAGTAACTTTTCCTTTTAAACCACCATAAATAGAATAGTCATAAGCAGTAATTTTAACCAAAGCTTCTTGTCCCGGCCTAATAAAGGCAATATCTCTTGGGGATATACGTGCTTCGATTAAAAGTTTTTCATCTAAAGGAACGATTGTCATTAATTTTCCATTTTGAGGAATAACACCTCCAATAGTCATAACATTTATTTCTTTAATAATCCCTCGAACTGGTGATTTAAAAATCGCCCGTTTAAGCATATCTGATTTTCCCCTTACAACTTGAGATTGGGTTTCGATATCAGTATTTGCTTTTGCTAATTCTTCACGGGATTTAACTAAATATTGATTTTGAACATCATTCATTTGATTTATTAAATCGGTCGCCTGACGTTTCAAACGTAAGACTTCAACATTACTAGCTGCCCCCTTGGCTACAAGCGGCTCTGTCATTGCTAACTCTTGTTGCACTAAAACTAAAGCTTTTTTTAAACCGGCCAAGGATTCTTCTAAATTTGAACGTCGCGAGTAATAAAGAGCTGTTTCCTCTTTCACAAGAGTCTGCTCTTCTAATACTTCTTTTGGAAATACTAAAGCTGTCCCATTTACCTCAGCACTTAAACGTGCAGCTGTTGCTTTAGCAGAAAGCAGTAACGATTTGGACTCACCAACATTTGATGCAAATCGAGTAGGGTCAAGTTGTGCAAGGTTCTGCCCCTTATCCACAATTTCACCTTCGTTGACATTGAGTTTAGTCAAAATCCCACCTTCTAAAGATTGAATAATCTGTTCTTTTGAAGAAGGGATAACCTTTCCAGTTCCTGTCGAGACTTCTTCTAATGTAAATAGCCAAGCCCAAATGAATAAAGCAAGAAGCCCACAACAGATAACCCATATAAATACGCTAACTTTAGGTAAAGGTTGTCTTAATTGTTTATTTTTATTTGAACTAGCCCAATTCAGCTGTTTATAACTCATCATTCGGCTCCTATTTTTTGCTTTGGTTGTGATAATTTCAGAACCTGCTCTTTAGGGCCATCCAATACAATTTTTCCATTATTAATAACAATTACACGATCAACTAACTCTAATATTGCCCGTCGATGAGTCGCAACAATTAATGTTTTATTACCTAACCAACTCTGAAGTTGCTCAATAAACTGTTTTTCAGAAACATCATCAAGAGCAGCTGTAGGTTCATCTAGTAATAAAACATTAGGTTTTCTGATTAACAACCGCGCCAATAATAAGGCTTGTTTTTGTCCACCAGATAGACCAGCTCCACCTTCTAAAATTTGATAGTCTAACCCCTCCTTTTTCTCATGTATAAAATCTAAAACCCCTGAAAGATTTAATGCTTCTAAAATATCTAAATCTGTTGCTAACGGTGCCCCTAATTTTAAATTCTCTCGGATTGATCCATAGAATAAGTGGGCGTTTTGGTTTAAGAGTCCTATATCACGCCGAATATCTAATGGATCTATCAAGCCTAAAGTAACACCATCTAATTTAATATGACCTTGTAAAGGTTCCTGCATACCTGCTAATAACTGCAATAAAGTGGATTTCCCAGCCCCATTACGTCCTAAAATTGCAATTTTCTCTCCTGTTCTAATAGTAAGCTTTGGAATTATCAATGTTGGTTTTCCATCATTTTGACTATATCTAAATTCGACTTGATTTAATTCATAGTTTCCAAATAATACAGGCCTGTGAATGAGATGTGCACGAGGAGGTTGATCAACTGGCTTTTTCATAAGCTCATCTAAGCCATTTTTCGCAACTTTAGCTTGTTGTAAACGTCCTAATACCCCTGAGATTTGCGCAATAGGACCCAACATCCTAGATGAAAGGATTGAACAAGCCACTAAAGCACCAGTTGTCATTTCCCCTTTCATGACAGCAAAACAGCCGATAAGTACCACAATAGCAAAGGTCAAACCTTGTATTTTTTGAGTCCATGCCATCATGACACCAACTAATTTACGGTGTCGCATTGAAATATCGGCTGATACTTCATTCATATGATTCCATTCATTTTGGAAACGGGATTCTGCTCTTAATAACTTTATATCTTCAATTCCTTGGACAGATTCAACTAACATTGCATTGCGTATAGCACTTTCTCGCATTCCTTCAGAAGCTAATTTTGCCAATGGTTTTTGTATTAAAATGCCAGGAATAATCATAAGTGGGACTACAATTACCATCACCCAAAATAGGTTTCCACCGATCAACCAAAAAATAATAAGAAATAAGAAGAAAAACGGTAAATCAGCAATCGCGGATATTGTGGTAGAGGTTACTAACTCTCTAACACCTTCCAATTCCCTAATTTGTGAAATAAAAGTACCTGTTGATTTAGAGCGTTCTTTATTTTTAATTCTTAAAGCATGACCGAATACTAAGTCTGAAATAGTTAAGTCAGCACGCTTTCCTAAAATATCTGATAAATAAATACGGGCTACACGTAAGCAAAATTCAAAAATTGCTGCTATTAATACCCCTCCTGCTAATACCCACAAGGTTGGTACAGATTGAGCTGGAATAACTCGGTCATATACATTCATAGAAAAAACTATAGTTGCTAATGCCAATATATTTGCAACCAAAGAAGCAAACATAATGTCTATATATCTTTTCCAGTCACGTAAAATAACTGCCCAGAACCAGTGAGCTTCATATGGTTTTATATATTCATCAATACGAGCATCTGGCACAGATTTTTCGGGCCGTAAAATATAAATATTAGTTACATATGCTTTAAGATTATCGAGCGTAAAAGTTTGTGCTAAACCCTGATCACCACTGAACTGAACACTTAGATTCTGATTTGCATCAATTTTGTCTAATACACCTACTTGGCCATCTTTCATTTCAATGATGACTGGCAAATGCCATGGACTAATCTCACATAAGTCTAACTTGGCTTTACGATAATTCATTCCAATTTGGCGTGCCGCCAATGTTAAAATTTCATCTATTGTTTGGTTCTGATTCCAATCAAATTGAAGTCTGAGCTTCTCTTCCGATGGATCAATAAGATAATGTCTAGCAATAACTAAAATGGCTTGAAGCCATGGCTGATAACTAATTTTGTTGCTCATGGCTCAATTTTGAATCCTTGAATAGAAGTATCATTTAAATGATATAAATCTCGAGAACGACCAGTTATTTTAATAAACTGTACTAAATTCGAATAAATATCATATCTAGCAGTCTCTATTTCCTGAGCTGCGCTATGAATAGCTTGTTCAGCATTTAAAAGATCAACAACGGACCGTGTGCCTAATTTATATTGCTCTTGATATAGCTCTTTTGTACGAATCGTAGACTTTTGACGCTCTCTAAGGATCTGAATTTGTTTTTGCTTATTTTCTATCTCTTGTCGAATACGCTGAACTTGATCTGATATATCTAAATATACGGAATTTAACTTTGCTTTCGCTGCTTCCTCAGCATAACTTGCTGCCCGTTCCTTGGAACGTATTGCCCCTCCTTGAAAAAAATCACTTGTTGTTTCAAGCATTATAGAATTATAAAACCCATCATCTTTATTGTTATTCGGATTTCTACCATTTATTGCCTGACTTAAACTTCCTTTAATATTTATAGTTGGATAATTACTTAATTTCGTTTGTTCCTTTTGATATTGAGCAACTTGTATTGCTGCTTGTGCAACCATCATTTCTGGAATTAATGTAAACTTTGTTTCATTATAAAGACCTGAATTTTCAGCTAGATAGTCGGGTATATTTATTTCTAAATTTGAAACGTCGTAGCCTAATAAATTACGTAATTTTTGTTGATACTGTTTTAGTTGAGTTTCTTGAACAATTTTATTCGACTCAGCAGCTTCTAAATTTGACTGAGCTTGTACTGGATCGGCTTGGCTACTAATACCTGCATTTGCACGTAGATTCGCAATCTCAGCAATACGTGCTATGCCATTAATTTGCTGATCAGCTATACGTATAATCTCTTGATAGCGTTTAATGTTAACAATTGCATTTGCTGTTTGATAAGCAATGTCATCAATATTTACCAAAGTATTGGCTTGTTCTTGAATTAATTTAGCTTTTTCAATATCAACAGATCTTTTAACTTTTCCAAAGTCATATAACATTTGAGATGCTGAAATCGTAAAAAGTTGTCTTCCTCGCTCTCCTGAAGTTAAATCAGCTGTAGTAATTCCACCCGATATTTGAGGATAATATGCAGCCTTAGCCACATCAATACTTGAGCTTTGTCCAGCAATCATCGCAATACTTTCAGTAATTTCTGGGCGACGTTGTAAGGCTTGATATATTGCGCCAGAAAAATCTAGGTGTTTCGAGTTCCTTTTCAAATTTTCATCTGGAATTTCAATCAAGAAATTCTTCTCTTGATTTTTTGAATAAGTTACTAAAGGTAACGAATCTGATATAGTCCTCTCATCCAAACTAAAATCGCTCAGCATTTGAATATTTACTTTAAGAAAATTATTTTCTGGTTCTTTTTTGAATATATAGTTCATCTCTTTCTTTGCAGTATTTAATATATCTGCCTGAGCTTGAGTTATAAACAAAAAGATAGGAGAAAATAAAATCCACCCTAATTTTGATTTCATTAGTGCCATTTTAGAAAAATATATTAAATCCATCGATTATGGATTATTAAACTAAAGAATATTCAAATAAATAATCTTTTAATCAACATAAAATAGAAATAAAAAAGGTTATAGATCTATGATCTATAACCTTTTCATTAATTAACCAATAATAATCTGATTATTGTTGAGTAAATCTTGCAAACTTAAGCCTGCTTGATTTTCAATAATTAATAAATCAGACATATTATGTGTCCCAGCACTACCGTCACGGTCTACCTGAACTATGGCATTACCATTACCATCATCAACAACAGTAATATAATCACCTAAATTACTTTTATCTGCTAATAAACCTTCAAAGAAATCTGATCCAAATTGAATTTTGTCATTAGCTTCGTAATCTACCCAAGTGTCTGTACCATTCCCTCCAGTAGCATCTGTTGCATTTAATAAATCATATATAATGGTATCATCACCTCGACCAGTCGAAATAATGTCATTGCCTGAACCACCATAAATAACATCATTACCTGCACCAGCAATAATAATATCATTTCCAGCACCACCATAAATCGTATCATTCCCACCTTTAGTTTCTGGATCAGCAGCATCAGCAGCAACAAAATCGCGGAAATTCTCTTTTATATAGTCATAGATATCTTGTTGGCTTGGTTCTACACCATTAGTAACCTCAGCTTTTAAATATGCGATTAATTTTGAATAACCTGAGTATTTAGGATATTGAAGAGGATCATATCCTGCCCATGTTAAATGATCCGTATTTATAGCATCACCGAACAGAACATCATCTCCAGCACCTCCTTTAACTGTATCATCCCCAACATTAGCAGGTATAAAGTTTTCAGAACCACCTATTAAATAAGCTATCAGTTTATCAGCATCCGCAATAGCTTTGGCTTCACCATGATTAGTACCACTCCAATCACCAGGAAGTTTATTTCCATTGACATCGGTATTGTCATAACGAGAGACCGTAGCATCACTAATTGAACTACTCACACCTACTGCGAAAACTTTACTCTGCTCCGCTAATGGAGCAAATGCGTTGTCCAAAGTTGATTGAGAACTGTTTGGTTCTCCATCTGTAAGGTAATAAGTTTGATTTTCAAAATCAGCAGTAGAGATATCGTCAAACCAATCTACAGCTTTATTAAATCCTTGTTCTGGATAGGTACCACCGCCAGCTTTTAAGCTATCAAGATAAGTGAATATTTCATTAATATTATCTTTACTTACATTTAGGAAAACTTGGTTATAACCATTTCCAACACTACCATTTGCTGAGAATGAAGCGATTTGTAGATTAATCACGCCATCATGATCAGCCATTTGCTGAATAAAGGCTTTAAGACCTTTAATAGCAATTGCTAAGCGAGATTCACCAGCTGGTGGGTTACTTGTACCATTCATTGCCCATAGCATACTGCCAGACAAATCTAATACAACAGAGACATTATAATTTTGCCCAGCAACAAAATTGGTCTGTAAACCACCGATATCCCCTGCGAGTACATCATTCCCTGAAGTACCGACTACATTATTATCACCATTATTAACATCTGTCGTTGGATCTGCTTTAATTATCGCTTCCAACGAATCATTATCTTGAAGTTCAGTACCATTACGATCTTCAACTTTGGCAACAACCTCTGTAGCATTTCCTTGTGCTGTAGTTAAAGTATAACTATATTCACCATCAGCATTCGTAAATACTTCTTCAGTAAATATTAATGTTTCACCATTTTCATCAATACTAGTAATTTCTAGAGTGACTTTACTATTTGGAGCAACATCTTCTGTCACACCAGTAATTTTGGTGCTATCAGCATCATTAATATCTACTGTAATTGACCCGTCAACGCGGTCCAGACCACCTTGATCCGGTGTAGATGGATCATTGTCATGATCGGTCTTCACAAGGCTGTCTTCTGCATTGACCGGAGTACCATTACGATCAACCGTTTCTGCCTTAACGGTCAATTCGCCATCAGCAAAGCCTGCCGGTACTTCTGCCGTATAGCTGCCATCAGGATTAACTGTGGCTTTCACCTGC